>CBINKF010000427.1:0-3527 GCA_966251115.1 uncultured Cellvibrio sp. | reverse complement strand
GGCAGTAGACGCCCTGATTACTGACACCCAAGGCTTTTATGTCGATGGCACCTTTGGGCGCGGTGGGCACAGCAGTTTGATTATGAGCCGGTTGGCCCCTCAGGGGAGGCTGCTGGCGATAGATAAAGATCTGGCTGCCATAGCAACAGCCAAGGATAAATTTTCCGGCGAGAGCCGCTTTGAAATCGCCCACGAATCCTTTGCTGCACTTAAAAGCCTTATTGAAACGCGCGGTTTGCTCGGCAAGGTGACTGGCGTTCTGCTGGATCTGGGGGTGAGCTCCCCGCAGTTGGATGAGGCGGAGCGGGGTTTCAGTTTTATGCAGGACGGCCCGCTCGATATGCGTATGGATCAATCGCGTGGCATGAGCGCGGCCGACTGGGTCAATAGCGCCGACGAGGCGGATATCGCCTGGGTGCTTAAAGAATACGGTGAGGAGCGCTTTGCCAAACGCATGGCGCGGGCACTGGTGAGCGAGCGGCAGAAAAAGCCTTTTACTCGCACCGGGCATTTGGCGGAGGTAATTAAAGTTGCCAATCCGGCCTGGGAAAAAGGCAAGCATCCAGCGACACGCGCTTTTCAGGCAATTCGCATTCAGGTGAATCGCGAATTGGAGGATCTGGAGGATGTGCTGCAGCAGGCGCTGGCGGTGTTGGCTCCCGGCGGTCGTCTGGTGGTGATTAGCTTCCACTCGCTGGAGGATCGCTTGGTTAAGCGATTTATTCGTCAGCAGGAACAGGGCGATCCGATTCCCAAGGGGTTGCCGGTGCGCGACGAGCAGTTGAACCGCACTATGCGCGCCTGCGGCAAAGCCGTAAAAGCCAGCGATATCGAAGTAGATGAAAACGTGCGCTCGCGCAGTGCAGTGATGCGAGTGGCAGAAAAGTTGTAAGCGGTGCTCAACCTGTAATTACCCATAAATCAATCAACTATTAATACAGCCAGGGTTTTAATGAGCCAGTTCCGCCCACTACATAAAAAGCCATTGCCTGCCGCCAGCGTACTGCTGGTGGCGGCTTTGTGGTTGGCGGTTATTGGCTCGGCGCTGGCGGTTGTCGCCACCACCCAGGTGGTGCGCCGCGATGTGAATGAGCTGGAAACCCTGCGCCGCGAAGCGTCCCAGCTGCAAGTGCAGTGGGGTCAGTACCTGCTTGAGCAAAGTACCTGGGCCGCCTATAGCCGCGTGGAAAACGCGGCAACCTCCGAGTTGAATATGATGGCGCCGACACCTGACGATATTATTATGGTCAGTGCCAGCGGAGCTAAAGCGCCATGAAGCACTCGCCGGCCAAACACTCCGCGTTGGAGCCGCGCAATGCGCGCCCGCAGCGGCCACAAAAGCAAACACCACTTAGAGTTGCGCGCTGGCGCTTTTACAGTGTTGGTGCGGTGCTGGGCATTTTGGCCGTTGTGGTCATTGGCCATGTCGCCAGCTTACAGGTGCTGCCTAATGCTGATCGCGGTTTTGAGTTCCTGCAGGACCAAGGCGAGTCGCGCACGCTGCGCACCGAAATTATTCCCGCATATCGCGGCGTAATTACCGATCGCAATGGCGACCCTCTCGCGGTAAGTACGCCAGTATCCAGCCTTTGGGCTAATCCAAAAGTGTTGTTGCAATCTCCCGATCGCGTACCTGAGCTGGCAAAAGCACTGGACACTCCCGCCAGTGAATTGCAAGCGCGCCTTAAGCGTTATGCCGATAAAGAATTTATGTACCTGCAGCGTCAAATGCCGCCGCAAGCTGCACAAACGGTTCTGGCACTGGATGTTCCGGGTGTTTACGAGCAAGTTGAATACCATCGCTATTATCCCGCCGCTGATGTCGCTGCGCATTTAGTGGGGATGACCGATGTGGATGACCGCGGTCAGGAGGGAATGGAGCTGGCTTACGATGCCTGGCTGACGGGCGAAAACGGCAGTAAAGAGGTGCTTAAAGATCTGCGCGGGCGAACTGTCAAAGAGGTGCGCCTGATCAAAGCCGCGCGGCCGGGTCAAAACCTTACGCTAAGTATTGACTTGCGTTTGCAATACCTGGCGCATCGCGAACTAAAAAAAGCAGTGGAAGAAAGTGGAGCCAAAGCTGGCTCCATCGTTATTTTGGATGTGCTCACCGGCGAAGTCTTGGCCATGAGCAACCTGCCCAGCTACAACCCCAATGACCGCTCGCGCAATTGGGGCAGCGGCATTCGCAATCGCGCGATTACCGACGTTTACGAACCCGGCTCAACGGTAAAGCCCTGGGTGGTGCTGGCGGCACTGGAGACACAAAAGTTCAAGCCTAACGATGTGATTGACACTAATCCGGGTTATTTGATGGTGGGCACCAAAGCCATTCGCGATCACCGCAACTATGGTGCATTGGATCTCGCCATGGCCATTGCCAAGTCGAGCAACATCGCTATGACCAAAATTGCTTTTACGCTAGAGCCGGATGCCATTCACGATATGTTTCGCCGCCTGGGCGTAGGCCAACCCCTGGGAACGGGTTTCCCGGGTGAGGCTATAGGGATATTACCGGTATTTAAACCTGCGCAAAAAATCGAGCGCGCCAATATGGCATTTGGCTATGCCTTGCAAATTAATGCACTCCAGGCGGTGCAGGCCTATGCGGTCATTGCCAGTGGCGGTATCAAACGTCCAATTTCGCTGTTAAAAGTGGATAACCCACCCGCCGGTGAGCGAGTAGTGCCAACCGAATATACCGATGAAGTAAAAGAGATGCTCAAGCGCGTGGTAACAGATGAGGGTACAGGCAGTCGCGCCCAGGCGATTTCCTATTCGGTGGCGGGAAAAACCGGAACTGCCTTTAAAGCTATTCACGGGTCCTATGCCGATCACAAACAAATTGCCTCTTTTATCGGTATGGCGCCAGTGGACAACCCGCGCATAGTTGCCATGGTGGTAATTGACGAACCCCAGGGCACAGGTATCACCGGCAATGGTGGTTATGTGGCGGCGCCAGCCTTTTCCAAGGTGGCGGAAAATGCCCTGCGTATGCTTAAGGTGGCCCCCGATAGTTTGCGCAAGGATTCGCAGCTGGCTACCAGCAAATCCAAAGATGCTGCCCCGGTTGCTAAAAAGCAGGGAGCGGCTACCTGATGAGTACTGCCATGCAAACCATTACCCTCGCGCAACTTTTGCCAGGTTGTGAACTGGAGCAGGCTGCAAACCTGATCGTAGGGCGGCTGTGTTTGGATTCTCGCCAGGTACAAGCGGGCGATACGTTTATTGCCTTGGCAGGTACGCAGGTTGACGGGCGCCAGTTTATCGCGCACGCCATAGAGCAGGGCGCCGGTGCAGTATTAGTGGAGGCCGACAAAGCCTGGCAGGGGATTGCCTGGCTGGGGCAGGTGCCGGTTATTGCCATCGAAAAACTACCCCAGCAAATTTCACAACTTGCCGGAAATTATTTTGCGCATCCCAGCCGGGCATTACATCTAATTGGCATCACCGGCACTAATGGTAAAACGACTTGCAGTTTATTGCTTGGCCAGTTGCTCGCGCACTTGCAGGGCGTGTCTGCGGTG
>CBINKF010000426.1:0-3528 GCA_966251115.1 uncultured Cellvibrio sp. | reverse complement strand
CAGGTGTCACTCGGCAAGTGGGCCAAAGAAGCGTTGCCCCAAGGCGCACGCATTATCCCAACCTGTCGCAACACGCAAATGGTTGATGAATACAAAGCGAAAGTGCGTGCGGCGGCGCAAGAGCATTTGAATGCGGATGAATTTGTCGCAGAGGATTGGGAAGGCTTTGCCGAGCGTTTGTTCCCCGTGTTTGTGGATATTGCAACCAAAGATGAACACTGGGATGCATTGGCGCAGTTGTTAAATTCCAGCGGCAATATCCAGCGCGTGTTCTATCTGTCTACGCCGCCCTCGGTATTCAGTGTTTGCTGCAAGCACCTGCATGAAACAGGTTTGATCACTGACACCGCCCGCGTAGTTGTTGAAAAACCCCTGGGTTACGATGCCAAAACCGCCGAGGAAATTAACAGCCAGATCGCTGAATACTTCCGCGAGGAAGCCATCTACCGCATCGACCATTACCTGGGTAAAGAAACTGTTCAAAACCTTTTGGCGCTGCGTTTTGCCAATGGCATGTTCGAGCATCTGTGGGATGCCAAAGCCATTGATCATGTGCAAATCAGCATTTCTGAAACCGTTGGCCTTGAGGGACGCGCCGGCTTCTACGATGGCGCTGGTGCGCTGCGCGATATGGTGCAAAACCATATTCTTCAGTTGCTCTGCCTAGTGGCCATGGAGTCGCCCAACAAAATGACTGCTGAGCGTATTCGCGCCGAGAAACTTAAAGTGCTCGAAAGCTTGCGCCCTTTGACTGGCAATACGGTTAAATACAACACCGTCCGCGGCCAATATGTTGCCGGCGAAATGAACGGCAAACTGGTTCCCGGTTATCTGGATGAATTGGGCAAGGGCAGCAATACTGAAACCTTCGTTGCTATTCGCGCTTATATCGACAACTCTCGCTGGGCCAATGTGCCTTTCTATCTGCGTACCGGCAAGCGGATGAAAAAGCGTTTTGCTGAAATTGTTATTCAATACAAAGATGTTGCTCACCGCGTGTACCCGGAATCTGCTGGCGTAACCACCCCAAATCGTTTGGTTATCCGTCTACAGCCGGAAGAGAGCATCAAGATTATTCTGCTCTCTAAAGATTTGGAAAAACACGATGCGCACCTGCACCCGGTAGTGCTCAACCTGAACTTTGCTGATACCTACAAAGATTTTTACTCAGATGCTTACAAACGCTTGATGCTGGATGCGGCGGCGGGCGATGCCAGTCTGTTTATTCATCGCGCTGAAGTGGCTGCAGCCTGGGCCTGGATTGACCCAATTATTGACGCCTGGCAGCGCCCTGAGAACAAACCTCACGGTTATAGGGCGGGCAGCTGGGGGCCACAAGCGTCTACACAATTGATGGCGAGTGATCGCCGTCGCTGGTTCTCGATTGACGAAGTGCTGTCAGGAGCGGATCAGGAATGGTAAGCGAGCGTTTATTTGAGAGCCGTGCCGAACTGACTGCCGCGCTGCAGCAAGAGTGCGAGCAGGCTCTGGTCGCGGCGGTGGAAGAGCGCGGTGAGGCAACTTTTATGGTGTCTGGTGGCAGTTCACCCGAGGCACTCTACAAAGCCATGAGCAACTTGGATCTGCCGTGGGAATCCATTTATGTGGCGCTGGTTGACGAGCGCTGGGTGGATTACGATCACGACAAAAGCAATGAAGCATTTGTTGTCAAAAGCCTGATTCAAAATAAAGCTGCTGTAACCAATCTGGTTGGTATGAAAAATACTGCTGAATCGGCACAGGAGGGCCTGGCCGACTGTGAAGCCGCGTATCAGCAATTGGCGCAACCCTTTGATATCACCATTCTGGGAATGGGGTCTGATGGCCACACCGCATCACTTTTTCCTCATGCCAATGGTTTGCAGGAAGCGTTAACCACTTCGGCGCTGTGCGCGGCTATCAATGCACATCCAAGCGAAGTAACTGGCGCCATTACCGAACGTATGACCTTGTCGCTGAACGGTCTGCTGCAATCCAGATCTCTGGTGTTGCTGATTACCGGTGAAGAAAAACTTAACGTCCTGCGTGCAGCGCAAGCGGGCACGGATGTTAATGAAATGCCTGTTCGTGCGCTGTTGCAGCAGGACAGGGTGCCATTGACTATTTATTGGGCACCTTAGCGAGCGAAGTTGTTGCGCGCGGTTTTTTTCGCGCTGTTTGTTGTTGGTTTGATTTTATTTTTGCACGACTTTTTTGTACGACTCTTTTTTGTACGACCCGGCGAGGAATTCACTGTGGCTTTATCAATTGATCAAATTTTGAAAGTGGCACCGGTTGTGCCGGTGATGGTAGTTGAGCGCATTGAGGATGCAGTTCCTCTGGCAAAGGCGCTCTATAACGGCGGCCTCAAAGTATTGGAAATCACCCTGCGCACCCCCTGTGCTCTGGATGCAATCACCGCCATGGTGGAAGCTCTGCCAGATGACGCGGTGATTGGTGCTGGTACTGTGATTACTCCTAAAGATTTGGATAAGGCCGTTAAAGCGGGTTCCACCTTCTTGGTTAGCCCGGGTACTACGCCTGCGCTTATTGAAGCGGCCAAGGCGTCACCCGTGCCGCTGCTGGCTGGTGTGGCTACCCCAACCGAAGCCATGCATTTGCTGGCGGAAGGTTTTACTCACCAAAAATTCTTTCCGGCAGAAGCCGCTGGCGGTGTGCCCATGTTGAAATCTATTGGTGGACCCTTGCCGCAAATTACCTTCTGTCCTACCGGTGGAATCGATTTGGCTAAGGCGCCCAGCTATCTGGCGCTGCCAAACGTAGCTTGTGTGGGTGGTACCTGGATGGCACCAAAGGAATTGATGAAAGCCGGACGCTGGGATGAGATAGAACGCCTGGCTCGCGAAGCAGCTAGCTTGCCTCGCCCATAAGATCCGCTAGAGAACTCGTTTTGTAATTGATATGCCCGATACTCTCGGGCGGTTTACTGAATTTAGGAGAAAAGCAATGACTATTAGAGTGGCAATTAACGGTTATGGTCGTATCGGGCGCAATGTTCTGCGTGCACTGTATGAATCTGGCAAGCGCGAAAAAATTCAGATCGTAGGTATCAACGATCTGGGTGATGCCAAGCTCAACGCGCATCTCACCAAGTACGACTCTGTACACGGCGCATTCAATGGTACCGTGGTTGTTGAAGGCGACAAAATGATTGTAAACGGCGATGAAATCCGTATTACTTCTGAGCGCGATCCAGCCAAATTACCCTGGGGTGAGTTGAGTGTTGATGTTGTGTACGAATGTACTGGCATTTTCACCAGCAAAGAAAAAGCCTCTGCGCATATTAC
Source organism: uncultured Cellvibrio sp. (assembly GCA_966251115.1). Lineage (GTDB taxonomy): Bacteria > Pseudomonadota > Gammaproteobacteria > Pseudomonadales > Cellvibrionaceae > Cellvibrio. The sequence goes on along the minus strand of CBINKF010000426.1, from coordinate 241 downwards.
TGCCGGCGCTAAAAAAGTCATTATCTCTGCACCAGGTACTGATGTGGATGCCACCGTTGTTTTTGGTGTTAACAACAATGTACTTAAAGCGACTGATACAGTTATCTCTAATGCGTCTTGCACCACTAACTGCCTGGCGCCCATCGCCAAGGTGTTGAACGACAAGTTCGGTATTGTGCAGGGCTCAATGACCACCATTCACGCCTATACCAACGACCAGAATACGCAAGACGCTCCCCAT
>CBINKF010000425.1:0-3530 GCA_966251115.1 uncultured Cellvibrio sp. | reverse complement strand
TGGGTATTGAACTCCGGCATTATCGGCGGATGGAGGCACTGGCTGTCGCCCGGTCTAAACGGGTTTTTCAGGCAGATAATTTTACGCTGGGCCAAGCGCAGCGGATTTACCAAATCGGCGAAATAGCTTTCGCGCAGCGCAGCGTAGGTGCCATTTACCTTGAGCGTGTTAAAACCCGATGCCATGCGCTCGGCCAGTTCCGGGTAGCGCTTGCTCACGTACAGATAGGTTGGGAACTCATAGTAAATCAGCAAACTGGGTTCAATTTGTAAAAAGGGATAGCTCTCCTTGTATTCATTGTAAATAAACATGGCCTCGTTCACGCCCAACGCCAAACAGTCAAAGCGCTTGAGTGCCAGGGAGGGAAACAGGCTTTCCAAGCCGGGCGACAGGTAAACTGGAATATGGTTTTGCTTATAAACTTCCTGATCAACCCAATCAAAACCCTGGCCAACCCGCAGGTTGAGCAATTCCCTCAGGTTGGTAATTGCGGTGAAATTAATATTCGACTCAGCATTAATTAAACACACCCTATAACCCAGCATTCCCTGCAATAGATTAAAGGGCACCTGGATAACCTCGGCTTGGGAAATGGGCGTTCCCGGCGATGCCCACTGCATATTCAGCAGCTCACCCTCATTTAGCAATATCGCCTGGCGCTTGGCCGTGGGAGCCAAGCCATAGGGTTTAATTTGGTAAGCGCCATAATCAGCGCGGGTCGCTTCCAGCGCTTCGTGAATTAAACGGATTTGAAATTGGTTGTGGGCATCAAAACCCAAGGTCATGTGATAGCGCGCCACCATGGCTTCTGCCGTTGGTTTAGCGGCGGAAGCAGCCAGCACCTGGGCGCTGCTTAGACTGAGACAATATAGCCACAGCCACGCACAAACCTGCCAGCGGCTATAGCGAGCAACGGAGCTAATACTTGCGGCCGATTGATTTGACATAAACTGGGATCATTGGCGTTTTGTTCTACAGCTTAGCTCAATCAGCCCAGCGCGCCTGCACAGTGAGTATTAAAACAACTCCACGTTGGAGCTCTCGGATTCCGCCGATTGCTCCTCTTCCATGCCTCTGTCCAGAAGACTGGCCACATCGTCAAGCTGCTCCAGCAGGCTGCGAAAATGCTCCTCTACCGCGAGCGTCGCCACCTGTAGCCCCTCAAGCGAGTTAAGCGCTTTTTCGGCCAGGCTCAACAACTCCGACTCCTGTTCCAGGGTGAGGTCCATCCCCATCGCCATGGTGCGCAATGACACTGACAAGTCTGTCATGATTTCCTTTACCGAATTGCGATTATCGCGCGAGGCCATTTCCAGCAGTGTCATAACCAGACGCGTATTCTCCTGCTGCGCTTTGAGCATGGCATTTACTTTTAGGGTACGCGCTCTGGCTTCGGCAATAGAAACCAGATGGGCGAGTACGTCGCGCAACCTGCCATAGCGCTCCACATCGGCACAGGGAGCGTCAGTAATCAGCAGCTGCACCTGAGCAAAATTAAACAGCAAAAAGCGCCCCATGGAGACAATACGGTTACCGGATTGCAGGGCATCACTCAACAGGCGTTTGTAGGCGGCCGAGGCATTTTCCGGATAAAGTTTAATGTCGCTTTCAAAGGCGAATTGCAACACGGCGCTCAACCCCAGGTCTTTCACACAGGCGAGGGTTGCCCGGGCGAGATGGGCAAAATCCATGGTGGTTTGGGCTTTTTCTGCAAAGAGCGCAACTATGCCCATTTCCGAGGCGGAGGACATGGCGGTAAAGGCAATACTGGAAAAATTTTTTAATTCCTGCTGCATGGCCACCAGCGCCATCTTATCCTGCACGCGCTTTTTTATAACGCTGTTGAGATCAGCCTGACTCATGGACTCCGTGATATAGGCGTCCACCTCCAGCTTGGCAAGCTGTTCGCGCAAGGCCGTTGAGGTTTTCGCAGTCAACATTACCAGCTTGGGTAAATCAGCCGGCAGATTCTCCAGTACGCCTTCCGCAAACAACCACTGGTCCGCAACCAACACCACCCCTTGACACTGCTTTAGCAACTGCAACAGGGCATTGATGTCTGGCACAGCCTTTATCCATTCGCCTGCGCATGCCTGCAGTTGTTCCGGTGCACTAAACAGGGTCATGTCTTCGGGAACCAGATAGGCCTTATCACGCCCCGACAAGAGCCACAGTATTTCCATAAAGTCGTCCTCGACAAGAACACTCTTACCACGCATTGCTAAAAAGTATTACACAATAGCCCTGAATAACCAGCTTAAGAGCGCAGCAATTTGATCTCGCGCAGGACAACTAAAATTTAGGGAACCTCTGACTGTTAGGGGAACTTCTCCCTAACGAACATATATGAGCGCACCCTAAAAGCGCGCATGCACCATCAAGCGCCCGCTATTGAGGCACTCCATATCCAGTACACCCGCGCCCTGCTCGACTCCAACTACGGCAGGCCATAAAAACCACACGTCACCAAAAGCAACATATGCATGCTCCTTTTTGGCGCAATTTCTGCATCCAGCTAATTACCGCTACTTAAAAAATATTATTTACAGCACTACAGCACTTTAGAAACAGGGGAAAAACATGCACTTACAAAGCGATAGCATGCAGCTGTCTCCGGCAGAGCGGACTTGGCTTAACTGGGGAGGAAAGACCGGAAAACTCGCCCAAGGTTGGGCCTGCTGGCTCAATAAAAACCGCTATGGGCTCATGGAAAAAGCCTTTGAAAGCATTGCCCAAACCCGCATAAAAATTATGCAGCAGTGGGCCAGTCGCCAATGGTCGCAGCTGGAGAGCTGCCGCGGCCAACTGCAATATCTGGACGATAAACCGGCCAGCATCCTCGATAAGTTTTATCAGCTGATGCACGACACCACCGAGCTGTTTGTAATAGATGCCAGTGGTCAGGTATTGGAGTCCACCTTCAACCAGCGCCTGGGTGCCAGCGACCTCAACCGCAACGCTATTAAATGTGGGCTTGAACAAAACTTTTTGCACGGTCCCTATCTGGACCAACAAACCCTGCAAATCGGCAAGCGCAGTTCGGCGTTTCACGATCAGGTAACACTGATGTTTTACCTGCCCATTAGCTTTAGCGATGGCAGCAAAGGCTGCTTGTGCGCGCGCTTCCCCAACGATGTGCTCAGCGATTTAATCCAGCGCGAAGCCGGACATATTTTTACCGAATCGGGCGATAATTATATTTTTATGGTGAAATCGCATTTCGATCCAGCTATCGCCCAGGGCACGGCCCTATCCCGCTCACGCTTTGAGGACTCCACCTTTTCCCACGGCGAAAATTTAAAAAGCGGTATCAATACCGACTTTGGCGTCGTAAAAATTCGCCAGCACACCGAATTTGAAATTCGTTTTACCGACCCTGCTACGCAACAATTGCACCCGGGTGTGCGCGAAACTATTCGCAAAGGCAGCAATTTATTTGTTACCTACCCCGGCTATTCCGACTATCGCCATATTCCGGTAATTGGCAAAGGCGTCACCTTCCAACTGCCAGGCTCACCCGATACCTGGGG
>CBINKF010000424.1:0-3534 GCA_966251115.1 uncultured Cellvibrio sp. | reverse complement strand
CGACGGAGGCTTACAACCTTGATGCTACAAACTATGCACTAACACTTTTTACCCCTGACAAAAAACGCCCAGCACTTTTCAGTGCTGGGCGTTTTTATTGATGGCTCGCTTAACAAATACTCCGTCGAAGAATATAAGTTCGTCCGGGCTTGTCTTGATTTCCAGGTACTTGATTTTCTGGAGTGATTGCGGCGTTAAATCAATAATGCAATATAAATCAATAAGTTAGGCATTTTTTTCTCTGTCATAAAGTAGCATTCCTGCCGCTTTTCCCCAAAAACTGATCAAATGAAACTCCCCAGCGGCCCACATTGAATAGATTGCGTTCATCATTTTGTATTGTTCATGTATCATGAACATGCTATTGTTGTGAACAAATGGCCATTAGAGCTACCTAAAGTGACCAGCCCGCAAGAATCTCACATCTTAATGCAAGCACTACTCGCTCTAAAAGGAGAGACAGGGCTGGACTTTGTCTTGAGTGAACAACTGCCCACCGCCAGTGAAGGCGACTACTTAATACGGACACCCTCGCAAACCATAGCGGTTGAAGTTAAACGAAATATTCGGCCAGCGCACCTTGGTGCCATTATTCAACGCATCAAAATGTTACAACCTATTGGATTGCTGGTTGCCGATTACCTAAACCCCAATATTGCCAAAACGCTGAAAGATAATGGCGTGCAATACATGGACGCCTGCGGCAATAGTTATCTGAATTTGCCCCCAATCTACGTGAATATCTCCGGCCAAAAGCCCGTACTGGAAGCAAAACAAGAAGCCAACAAAGCGTTTGATATCACCGGATTAAAACTAATCTATGGCTTCTTATGCAACAGACGTTTGGTGGACGCGAGCTACCGTGAAATCGCAGAACAAACAGGTATTGCACTCGGTGCAGTGGGCAAAGTCTTAAAGGGCCTTGCAGATACAGGCTATTTAATAGATCAGGGGAACGGCAGAAAGCGTCAACTTATCAATCGCCGCAAACTATTAGATCGCTGGGTAGAAGCTTACCCAGAAAAGCTAAAACCCAAATTGCGTGTAGGCGAATTTATTAGCGAAGATGCCAACTGGTGGAAAACGTTTGATATCGCAAAGTTTAGTGCTTATTGGGGCGGCGAAGTTGGGGCAACAAAATATACCTCTTATCTCAAGCCACAAATGGCAACGGTCTATTTGCCGGAGGCTTCAGGCAACAAATTGCTGGCGGCGGCCAAGCTGAGAAAAGCGGTTGGATGGACTGGCGATGGATCAACTATTGTTCACATCTATCGCCCGTTTTGGGCGGGCAAACTCCAAAATTCACTCGCCCTGTTAAGGCAGGATACAGTTCACCCCATTCTCATTTACGCCGATTTAATCGCCTCGGCGGACAGCCGCAATCTGGAAGCCGCAAGGAGTTTATATGACAGCACCCTTGCTGAATATATCGGCGCAGATTGATCCTTCGCTGGCGCATCTCTGTGCAATCGTTGCAGGTTGTGCCGCGCAATTGCAAATACCCTATTTGGTTGTGGGGGCATCTGCGCGCGATATGGTGCTGCACTATGGCTACGGAGCCAAAATACAAAGAGCCACAGCTGACATAGATTTTGCGCTGCAAGTTCCCTCCTGGGATGCCTTTGCCTCACTAAGAAAAGCACTGCTAGCAAACGGCTTTTGCGAAACCAATGCCCTGCACCGACTAATAGGCCCAAATAATTTGCCTATTGATATAGTGCCATTTGGTGCCCTGGCAGATAAAAATGCCAATATCCAATGGCCACCCTCTGGCGATTTTGTAATGAATGTACTCGGGTTTCAGGAAGCTATGGATAACGCAATCAGCCTGTGCCTGAGTGAAGCGCCTAGGCTGGACGTGCCTGCCGCTTCACCCGAGGGAATGACCATACTTAAACTAATCGCATGGATGGATCGCACCGCTGACCAGCGCGACAAAGATGCCAAGGATATCGTCTACCTGCTAACAGCTTATGAAAAAATCCCCGCTGTTTCAGACCACTTGTATAACGACTCAACACTCATGGGCTTATATGGGTGGGATATAAGCCTGGCCAGCGCTCATCAATTAGGTATAGCGGTAAAGCAAATGATCTTGCCCCAAACCAATAAAGTTATTTCTGACTTACTAAACAATCAGCACCCCACCTTGAAGCTGGAGCGCTTAATAAATGAAATGGGCGGAAATAGCGCGCATCAGTATGCGCGCAATCAAGCACTTATAAGTGCTTTTAGTGCAGGCCTTTTGGCTTCAGCTGACGTAAGACCCTAGCAACGTTTTGTCGCAAGCGTTAAGCCTGGGATTAGCAGCAGGGCCAAAACCCATTTACTCAATATTCTGCACCTGCTCGCGCATCTGCTCGATCAACACTTTCAACTCCACCGCCGCTTGCGTGGTATCACTGACGATACTTTTGGAGGAGAGGGTGTTGGCTTCGCGGTTGAGTTCCTGCATTAAGAAGTCCAAGCGGCGGCCGAGGGAGTCGGTTTGTTTGAGGCTGCGTTTGACTTCGAGTACATGGGTGTCGAGGCGGTCCAGTTCTTCATCGACGTCGGCTTTTTGGGCGAGCAGTACCACTTCCTGTTCCAGGCGCTCTGGGTCTAATTCAATTTGCAGGTTGGCGAGTTTGGTTTGCAGTTTTTCGCGCTGGGCGGCGAGGATTTCGGGCATGCGCGCACGCACGGTAACGACTTGCGCGGAGACGCCGTCGAGGCGCTGCAGAATCAGCTGCTCCAGTTCCGCGCCCTCGCGGCTGCGGTGTTCAATCAGGCCGTCGAGGGCGCTGTCAAACAGCTTGAGCACATCGGCTTGCAGGGCTTCGCGGTCCAGCTCCTGCTTTTGAATCACACCTGGCCACCGCAGTATGTCGAGGGCGTTGACTGGCGCCGCAATTTCACCCAGAAGGCCATTAATCTGCTGTGCGGCTTTGGTGAGCTGCGCGACTTTGTCGAGGTTGAGGCCGAGTTCGCTCTCGCCCGCTTGCTCCCATTGAATGCTCAGGCTGGCTTCCACCTTGCCGCGCTGCAGTGCTTTGCGCATGGCGTCGCGCAGGGCGGGTTCAATTTCGCGAAAGTCTTCCGGCAGGCGGAAGCTGGGTTCCAGGTAGCGGTGGTTAACGCTGCGGATTTCCCAGACGGCGGTGCCCCAGGGGAGTTTGGCTTCGCGGCGCGCGAACCCGGTCATACTGCGTGGCATAGCAATTCCTCAACTAACGGTTATCAGGGGCCAGCTGAGCTGGTAGAGTGCCCCGGACTTTATGACTAACGAATCGCGGGATCTTATCACACCTCCCCTTTAACCACTCGACGCAGTAAGGATTCCCTATGCAACGCCCCAGTAACCGTCAGCCAGATCAACTGCGCCCAGTGCGCATCACCCGCCAATACACCAAGCACGCCGAAGGTTCGGTATTGATTGAGTTTGGTGATACCAAAGTGATTTGCACCGCCAGCGTAGTGGCTGGTGTGCCGCCCTTTTTGCGCGGCCAGGGCCAGGGTTGGTTGACCGCGGACTACGGCATGCTGCCGCGC
>CBINKF010000423.1:0-3534 GCA_966251115.1 uncultured Cellvibrio sp. | reverse complement strand
TATGGCTATTTACTCAAGATATGGTTTAGCACCGTTAAAAATGCATCCAAGGGTTCGCGGCACTTGGTGGCTTTCATGCGCATCAGCGTTCCCTCCCAGGCATTAAATAGAAATTCCGCCAGGACCCCAGAGGGCAAAGTACTTTTGAGCTTGCCTTCAACTCGCGCCGCTTCAAGCACATCTTCAATGGCTTGGGTGTTGTTGCGTAGCATTTGCCGCACTTTTATACGAATTGCTTCGCTCGACTCGGCCATTTCCTGGCACATGTTGCCGATAAAACAGCCGCCGTTCAGGTTGTTTTCGCAGCCGCCAATATTCTCCTGAAAAAAGCGGTTGAGTCGTTCAACCGGCGCTATATCCCGGTTGCCGAGTAAATTGCGATTTTGCTGCATGCGCGCATCGGCCACTTTCTCCAACGCCTCCAGGGCAAAATCCTCTTTGCTTTTGAAGTAGGTGTAAAAAGAGCCTTTGGGCACATCTGCCGCTTTGACAATATCCTGAATGCTGGTGCCGTTGTAGCCACGGGTGGCCATAACGCTGAGTCCGGCGTCAAGGAGGTAGTCTTTTTTCAGTTCGCGTTTACTCATGGGGTTAATGTATGACCAGTCGTCTATAATTGCAAGGTTGGGCTTAGAATGAATTTATCCAGCTATTTCCATAGCTGTTATGCCGGGCGTTGCTATTGGAGTTGACCATGTTCATCGGGGTTCCATGAATTATTTTTGTTGTTTTAAGTGGGCGATAAGCTGCTTCTTTAGGGATGGCGGAATGCTTTTAATCATCAGCAGGTCGCGCTCGGGATCATACTCAATGTCCTTGCCCAGACACTCGGATGCAAAGCTCATGCTCAGGGAGTCGTTGCGCCCACTGATACGAACGTAGGAGCGCACCTGGCCGGCGTGGGGGATAAACTCCGCTTTGATCTCCGGTTTTTGCTGCTCGACAAAGCGCGCGAAGCGCTCGGGCTCATAGCCTTTGGTCTCTTCGGCTAAGGTGTTGGACAGGTCGGCAATAGCCACGCTGCGCCCGGCTTTATTTTGTTCCAGGCAGTAATCGGCAACTTTTGTGCGGGTCAGGCGCGCAGTGGGTTCATCCAGGGTTTGAGTGAAGGTTTCCACTACATCGAGAAATTCGCGGGTTTCCGCCTTGACATCATATTTGTCGGTAAAACCAACCCACTGAGTAAAGGCCTCGGCAAAGTCTTTATCGCCGCGACTGCGCATCAGGGTTAAGTAGGTCGCGGAATCGCCGGAATCCCATTCACTGCAGTTAATTTTGGCGGCTAGGGTAAAGTTGTTGGTGTCCAGATAAAGCGCATCGCTCAGGGCCAGATCGGCATCCAGATACAGGCCGGACTCATGCTCCACCACAAATACATACAGGTATTCCCCCGCTTCAATTTTTTCCTCCAGCATAAAAACGTAGGAGTCAAACAGCGAGGGCGTGGCCTCCAGCAGCTGCTGTAACTGCTGCATGGCCTTTTGGCTGAAACTGGCAAAACCCATGCGCTCCTGGCGATAGTCCAGCAGCCAGGCGGGAAAGGGGGCTTCGCCCAGTTCCGGGGTAAAGCGACCGTAGCTCTTGCCACCTTTGCGAATAAATTGACTTTTAAGCTCATAGGCCAGCTCTTCCAGTTTGCCATCCAGAGTGAAAGCCGCGTCGCGCAGATGGGTTGCTACCTGGGCCTCGGGGGCCGCGCGGGAAATCTGGTGAACTATAAGGGAGCTAATGGCCATGGTTGAATATTCAGCAAAAGAGGGTTGATGGTAAAAGGCCGGGTATTATAGGCGCCTGTTCGGATTTGCCCAGCGTATCCAGTGATATCGAGGAAAATCTGCGCGCCGTTACAACCGCTGTCGATTAGTGGCAGTCAATTCGCAAGGAGTTTCACATGATCAAACGACTCAACCCCACGCCCCGCTGGTCGGACGCCACCAGTTACCAGGGCATCGCCCACTTTGTAGAAGTGCCCTCGGACACCAGCCGACCTTTTACAGAACAGATGCAGCAATTATTGGCGCAGGCGGAGCAAACCCTGGCCAAAATAGGCGGCAGCAGTGCGAGCCTGCTCTCCGCCACTATCTATCTGACGGATCGCACTAACCTGGCGGAAATGAATCAGGCCTGGGAGGCTTGGTTGCCCTTTGGTTGCGCCCCCTCGCGCACCTGTGTCCTGGTGGAATTGCTGGACCCACAGATGTTGGTGGAGATAGCTTTTGTCACCGCCGTACCCGGCAATTAACGCGGCAACTGCCAGATACTTTTCTATACTTCGGATTCCTTTTCTATACTTCGGATTCCTTGGAATAACGCTGCCGCAAGTGATGTAAGAGGTAAAGGATATGGCGACCCCAATAGATCAATTCTTAAACATTCTGGCCAAAAAAGACGGTTCGGATCTTTACTTGAGTACGGGGGCACCGCCCTGTGCAAAGTTTCAGGGTACGCTTAAACCCCTGGGGCAGGAGCCCTACAAACCGGGTGAAATCGAGAAAATAGCCTATGAAATAATGGACGAGGAACAGCGTGCGGAATTTGCACATGAGCTGGAGATGAACCTGGCTATTTCCATCCACGGTGTGGGCCGTTTTCGCATCAACATTTTTAAGCAGCGCAACGAAGTTTCCATAGTCGCGCGCAACATCAAGACTGACATTCCCCAATTTGATGCTTTAGGGCTGCCACCAGTGTTAAAAGAGGTGGTGATGAGCAAGCGCGGCCTGGTGCTTTTTGTCGGCGGCACCGGCTCGGGTAAATCCACTTCGCTCGCGGCCCTGATTGACCATCGCAATGCCTCCAGTGGTGGACACATTATTACCATTGAGGACCCGGTGGAATTTGTACACAAACACAAGCGCAGTGTAATCAACCAGCGCGAAGTGGGTGTGGATACACGCAGCTATAAAGCCGCATTAAAAAATACCCTGCGCCAGGCGCCGGATGTAATTTTGATTGGCGAAATCCGCGATCGCGAAACCATGGAGCACGCGCTGGAATTTGCCGAGACCGGCCACTTGGCAATATCCACCCTGCACGCCAACAACGCCAACCAGGCGCTGGAGCGAATTGTGAATTTGTTTCCCGAGGAGCGCCGTCCGCAATTGTTGATGGGGCTGTCACAAAACCTGCGCGCCTTTGTCAGCCAGCGCTTAATGCCTACGGTTGATGGCAAGCGCTGTGCCGCCGTGGAAGTATTGCTCGGCACTAAAACGATTCAAGAGTTGATCCTGAAAGGCCGCTTTACCGAAATCAAAGAGATAATGGAAAAGTCCGAAAACCTGGGTATGCAAACCTTTGATGGCGCCATTTATAAACTTTATATGGATGGCAAAATCAGTTTTGATGATGCTATTGCCAATGCCGATTCGCCCAATAATTTGCGCCTGCGCATCAAGCTCGCCAGCGATAAAGTCTCTGTCAGCGATATCCCCCAATCGGTACCCACCGAGTTTGGCGGTTTAAGCCTGGAGAAAATCGATGAGGACGAAGAGCCAGGTTGATCGCCCAAGTTGATAGCAGAGTGGCAAGCTTGAT
>CBINKF010000422.1:0-3544 GCA_966251115.1 uncultured Cellvibrio sp. | reverse complement strand
ACTTCGCGCTGCTTGTGCAGATCGCGCAACCCCTTCAGCTCGGCGGCGTAATCCAGGTACTCGGCCACGCTCATCTCCGGGTAGACCGGTAGGTTCTCCGGCAAGTAGCCAATTTTTTGCTGCAGACTTTTCAAGTTTTCACTGAGTGACAGGCCGTCCATTACCACTTGGCCAGCGCTGGGCTCGAGGTAGCCACTGAGCATTTTCATTACCGTGGTTTTACCGGCGCCATTATGGCCCAGCAGCCCCACAATCTCGCCTTTGGCAATACTAAAGGTCACAGCGTCGGCGGCAACAAAGTCGCCATAGGTTCGTTTTAGTTGTTTTACTTCCAGCATCTAGGCCTCCGTAAAGGAATGGTAAAAAAATAACCTCTTAGTAAAAAACTTGTAAAAGTTTCGGGTAGCAACTGGGATGGTTTTGCAACGCCTGGGGCTCGCGTAAAAATTAACGCGGCGTTAACGCAAAGGCTGGCAAAACCGGGGAATCCGGCAATTATTTTTACGCGTTTTTTGTGCGCTTTTTACCGGCTCCCATCTTGTGCGCGGGGTTAGATGGGGCGTGTTGTAAAAAGTTCAAATCAAAAAAACATCCAAATTAATTTCTTATTTTTATTTAAATATCAGCAATTAATAAATTTTTATTATTATTTTTCGGCTTGAAATTCTGATGCTCCACCCTAGATAAAAACCGTGCCCAGGTCGTAGGCGACGGGGCTTTTCAACCCTTGAGTTCAGCCATGTAATATCGCTTCTAAGGAGGATATATCTATGAACACTATTGATCTCTCTCCACTCTATCGCAGCAGCATTGGTTTTGACCGTTTGGGTTCACTGCTGGATGCTGCCCTGAGGTCCGATCAAAGCAACAGCTATCCGCCCTACAATATCGAGGTTGTGGGTGATGATCGCTACACCATCACCCTGGCGGTAGCTGGCTTCGAGCAAAGTGAACTGGAACTGCAGAGCGAAAAAGGTGTGCTTAGTGTGCGCGGCAAAAAAGCTGGCGAGAAAGACGAGCGCCACTTCCTCTACCAGGGGATAGCCACCCGCAGCTTTGAGCGTAAATTCAGCCTCGCCGATCACGTGGAGGTGACCGGCGCGCAATTAAACAATGGTTTGTTGAGCATTTATTTAGTGCGCGAAATCCCCGAGGCAATGAAGCCGCGTCGCATTGCGATTAATTCCGGAGACAATTTGATCCAGCACAATACCGGCGATGAAAAAGCAGCATAACTTGTTGCAAAAGGCGTTCAGTAATTGCTTTCGCTGAACGCCTGCTTTCGGCAAGTTTTACCCAACTGTGTTTTTATCGAAATCATCTATATCGACGCTATTTATAGTGCAGCTGTCGATAAGGAGGCGGTTATGAACATGCAACAATTAAATCCCTGGAATTGGTTTAGCCACGAACAATCCAAAACCACCACAACCATACCGGTCAAACGCTCGGACTCCAGCGACCAGGCGCCGGCCATAACCCGCGGCGACCAGTTTCCTATGCTGCGTTTACACCAGGAAATAGATCGCTTGTTTAACGATGCCTTTAACGGCTTTGGCCTGCCCAGCCTGGGTGGAAAATTGTTTGACGACAATGTATTCGCCCGCGCCGGTTTTGAAGCCAAGGTGAATATCGCCAGCGACGACAAGAACTATCACATCACCCTGGAAGCGCCAGGCCTAACGGAGAAAGATCTCAGCCTGGAAGTGAATAAAGGGGTGCTGAGTATTCGCGGCGAGAAAAAAGAAGAAAGCGAGAATAAGGACAAGCACTTTTATCGTATGGAGCGCAGCTACGGCAGCTTCCAACGCTTGCTGTCACTGCCGGATGACTGCGATCAGACGCACATCAACGCCAGCATGAAAAACGGCCTGCTGGACATATTGATCCCGCGCAAGGCGGTTGCCGAGAGCGAAACCAAGCGCATCCCCATTAATTAAGCTATTGCTGTGACATTAACCGACAGGCTTTTTCCTGTCGGTTAATTTTTTGAGCGGCCCTTATTAAGCGCTGGCTGATTAAAATATCAAACGCTCATCGTAGGGGTGTTTTTTGCAACCAATGATGTGTGCCTGATTGGCCAGTTGATGACGGGGATTAAACAGATAATTGCAACTGTGGGGTACGACTACGGAAGGTACACGCAATAAAACGCCCTGCATGGAGCCGAGCCATTCATCGCCCAGGGCGCGGGTATATTCGAGATTGCGCTCCCAGCCAGATTCAAGGCCCTCTGTCGCCAGGCGGCAGACACCTTTGCGCCCACTGAACTCCACCTCCAGCAACTGAAAGCTGTCTGGCACCTCTTGAATATCCAACTCAAAATGCACCAGTGTTTCCAGCATCGCCAAGGCGGGGCTCTCCGCCAGATAGACCACGGGTATACCCTTGTGATGCCAGCGACCGGGGGCTTTTAAGCCACCCACTCCCTGTAAATCGGCATAATTACTGATACGCCACAATCTCATAGCCGCGCCAACTTATTCCTTATTTTTACTGCCAGATTATTGGGTTTTTACTGCCGGATTATTTGGCGTCTTGGGTTAGATGGGCTTTCCTTAGGTAAAGAAGCCAGCATGGAGAAACCAGCGTCAGGCAAAGAAGCCAGCGTCAATTTGATTGAGAGTATCTTCCACCAGGCGCGCACCCGCTTCGGTTTGCATAAGGTGAATAGCGTTTTGATTATTGAAGGCCTTACGCGCTTTATGCAGCCAGGTTGAGGCCTTATCTGCCGAGCCGAAAACCTCCTCCGCCAGGGCGCAAATTTTAGCCGCGCGCAACCAGCGACCGGTTTCATCCGGCGTTAGCCGCTCGCCCTTGCTGATTCTATGGCTCAAGGTCCGCCGCGCTATCACCCAGCTCAACTCACTAATGGTCACCACCGACTTGGCCAGGGCATCAACTGCGGAGGGTTGGACGCCAGTTTGGGTCAGGGCGATTTCATCAAATTGATCGCGCAAACCCTGATTGGCCAATTTGCCTACGCGCGCCATGGCGCGGCTATAGGCCGAGGGTTGGGCACTGATACTGGGTTTAAAGTCGACGACTGTACTCATGGCTACCTCGTTAAGCCAAGCTAAAGCACATTGGCAATATGCCACATGATAAGCGGCATTTTGCCACAGTTCAAGCCGGGCTGGCAGGCGCGGCAGAGGCCTTCTACTCCTTGGACTGCCCCTCCGCTGGAGAGCCAGGTGCCAAACCTGTAGAATCCCGCCATTTACCAATTTGCATACCCAACTAACTGCCCCTTTTATTAGGCTGGATTGACTGAATGACTGCTTCGCCCACGCATGACCTGCCCCCTACCCTGCAACTCGCCTGCGATCTGATCCGCTGCCGCTCAGTCACCCCCGCGGACGATGGCTGCCAGGAGCTGATGATTCGCCGTCTGGAAGCCATAGGCTTTAAGGCCGAGCGTTTGCGCTTTGGCGAGGTGGATAATTTTTGGGCAGTGCGCAATGGGGTTGAGGGTGAGAGCGGCCCCCTGCTCGCCTTTGCTGGCCATACCGATGTAGTCCCCACCGGCCCGGAAGCCAACTGG
>CBINKF010000421.1:0-3555 GCA_966251115.1 uncultured Cellvibrio sp. | reverse complement strand
CAATGCCCTGCGCATTCGCACCGATGCCAAACAGTACCTGGCCAGCCTGGGTATTACCGGCGATAAACGCATCATCACCCACTGCCAGAGCCACCACCGTTCAGGTTTTACCTACCTGGTGGGCAAGGCGCTCGGGTTTAATATTCGCGGCTACCACGGCTCCTGGGCGGAATGGGGCAATCACCCCAATACCCCGGTGGAAGTTTCCACGCCTGAGCCTGCCTGATATTTAGTTGGTGCAGCCATAAAAAAACCGGCACTTGGCCGGTTTTTTTATTGGAAAATAGCGTTGAAAGCTAAAAACCTAACGACGACGCGCAACCTCCAAGTCTATAAGGGTGACCCCAGGTCGAGAAACCCAAGGCCGCCATCTTCTGGTTACCAAGCAGCACCCAAGCTAAAAAAATAAAAACTAGCACCAAATATTCTATTACCGCCCAAATCATCCCGTTGGCAACTCCTATACTGTGCGTTGAGCGGGGGTAAATTCAATGAAGTTTTATAAACCAGCCACTGACACTAAAGCGGCACCCAGTGCGCCACTCATCCCTTGGAAGCTCGCCGTTATTGACGACGACCCCCAGGTGCACGCAGTGACACGCATGGTGCTGGCCAACACCCGCGTAGACGATCAACCGCTGGAGTTTTTATTCGCCCACTCAGCAGCTGAAGGCCTGCAACTGTTTAAGCAGCACAGCGATATCGCCCTGGCATTTGTCGACGTGATTATGGAGACTGATGATGCCGGTCTGAAACTTATCCAACACATTCGCGAGCAACTGCACAACCGCCGCACGCGCATAGTGCTGCGCACCGGCCAGCCGGGCAGCAGCCCGGAAGAGGCCATTATTCGCACCTACGATATCAACGACTACAAAAGCAAAACCGAACTTACCGACACCAAATTAAAAACCTGTGTTTACTCCTCCATTCGCTCCTACCGCGACATAATAACTATCGAGAACAGCAAGCGCGGAATGCGCCAGGTTATCAGCGCCTCTGCCGCTGTGTTGCGCAGCAAAAGCCTGCATCAATTTGGCAACGCGATACTGGCAAATACCCTGCAGCTGCTAAATATCAAAACCGCCGAAATGTATCTGGTTAGCCAGCATCGCGATGTGTATGGCGATTGCGATTTGGTACTGCTGGCCGCCACGGGCAAGGCCGTGAGACATCAAAAAGAGTGGAGCACAGAGCTCATTCCCGCTGAAGTGCAGGACGCCATTTTACGCACGCTTGAAGTTAAACGTAGCAGTCACCAGGGCAATACCTTTATTGGCTACTACCCCACGGACGACAACACCCAGAGTGTTTTATATGCGCGCTTTCAAGCCGAAAGCTCGCCCTTGGAGCAGGAGATACTCAAACTGTTTGCCGCCAATATCACCCTGATTTTTCAGAACCTTAACAACCGCGAAAATATTCAGGAAACGCAAAAAGAACTGCTGCTGGTGCTGGGCGATGCGATTGAACAGCGCTCCAAAGAAACCGGCGCCCACGTGCGTCGCGTGTCCTTGATGTGCGAACTTATGGCGCTCAAGCTGGGCGCCAGCAGCGAATTTGCCGAGACCCTTAAATACGCCGCCCCACTGCACGATGTAGGCAAAATCGCCATCCCAGAGGAGATTTTGCACAAGCCCGGCAAACTCAACCCAAGCGAATGGGAAACCATGCAGACCCACGCGGAAATTGGTTATGAGTTACTTAAAGATTCGCGCCGGGTGATAGCCAAAATGGGTGCGCGCATTGCGTTTAGCCACCACGAACACTGGGATGGCAACGGCTACCCGCGCGGTTTGCGAGGCGAAGAAATTCCACTGGAGGGACGCATACTGGCAGTTGTCGATGTTATAGATGCGCTGGCGGCGGAGCGCTGTTATAAAAAGCCCTGGTCAGCGACGGAAATTATTCACTACCTGCAGGAGCGTCGCGGCAGCCAGTTTGATCCACAGCTGGTGGATTTGGCGCTCGCCTTATTCGATGAGTTTCGCGCGATTCGCGCCCAATACCCGGATCACAGCATTCATTAAACGCCGGATATTTTTTTGGCGGCTCCCACCGTGGAATTAACCCATGCAGCCCAGGCTTTACGAAATTCTGCAAGACATAGGCAAATCCACCTTGGTGGACGATGGCGATTTGCAGGCCGCCGGGCTGTTAATTTTAACAGCCGCACTTCAGGGCCTGGCGATCAATCGTGTTGGTATCTGGGTAATTCAGGATGAGCGCCAAACACTGCGCTGCCAGATGTTGCTCGACGGCAATGACTTTGCGCTGGACACCGACATTATTTTAAAGCGCAGCGACTACCCCCAATATTTTGCTGCGCTCGACAGCGAGCGCGCCCTGGTAGCCAGCGACGCCTGCCAGGACCCAAAAACCGCCGAGTTCACCAGCGAATATTTACAGCCCAACCATATCAGTGCGATTCTCGATGTACCCATTTGCCACCGCGGCCAAATCTACGGGCTTATCTGCTGCGAACATCAGGGCGACCTGCGCCACTGGAGCAACGAGGAAATCGCCTTCGCCAGCGCCCTGGCGGAATCCTACGGGCGCGCGATAAGTGCCGCCCAGCGCAATAATTACGAGCGCCAACTACAGGAAATAAACGAGCAGCTCGAACAAAAAATTGCCGAGCGCACACGCGGTTTGCAGGATGCGCTGCGCAATTTAACCCACACCCATACGCAGCTTATCGAAAGTGAAAAACTCGCCTCCATCGGTCGCCTAGTGTCCGGTTTAGCCCACGAAATAAATACGCCTTTGGGTATAGCCGTCACCTCCGCCAGTCACGGTGAAACCCAAGTAAAACACCTCGCCGGGCTCTATCGCAATCAGACCCTCAGCGAAGAAGAGTTCGCGCATATCCTCGACGACCTGCAGCAGAGTTTTGAACTGCTCAACCAAAACCTGCAACGCGCCACCGGCTTGATACAAAACTTTAAACTCTCCGGCTCGCTGCACACCGCCACCGAGCAGGAGGACTTTGACCTGCGCGCCTGTCTGGAACTCTGCCTAAAAGGCCTGGGGCCGCTGCTGCGCAAACATCAGGTGAATTGCCAACTGGAGCCCGGGGAGCCGCTGCAAATTCACAGCTATCCGGGCGCCTTTGCGCAGATCATTACCAACCTGGTCACCAACTCCATCACCCATGCGTTTGATGGCGACAACCAACGGCAAATTCACCTTCAACTCAGCCGCGCGGGCGAATACGCAGCGCTCCATTACCGCGATTCGGGCAAGGGTATCAGCGACGACATTCGCGCTAAGATTTTTGAGCCCTTTTTCACCACCGCCCGCAAAGAGGGCGGCTCGGGCCTGGGCTTGAGCATTGTGTACAACCTGGTGACGCAAAAATTGGGTGGGGAAATTGTTGTGGATAGCGACCAAAGCCAGGGCGCGAGCTTTACGATTGGCTTTCCGCTGAATAGCATTGGCCTTCCGCAGAAATAGGATTAGCTTTCCGCAGAAACAGGATTAGCTTTCCGCAGAAACAGGATTAGCTTTCAGCAGAAATAGTACCCGGGCTGGCGTCACCAGTAGCAAATGCCT
>CBINKF010000420.1:0-3557 GCA_966251115.1 uncultured Cellvibrio sp. | reverse complement strand
GATATAGGCACTTGCTGATAAGCTCGCACCCAGGGCAATTTAAGCCTGCGATAAAACTGCGATAAACCATAAATGCTGTTAAAAGCACCTTACATCACACATTCACCTCAGCGTGCCACTTGAGATTGCTCTTTGCCCGCACCTTGCAACATTGCCTCTAACACTTGCCGGTCAAATACAGTGTTATTACTTCGATCAAAGATGCCAGAGCCATAGTTACCCAAACCGCCTGCATCCCAGTAGAAAGGGAGTATTCCGCGCGCCAGGGCCTGCCGTACAACATACTTATGAAAATAGGCCCGCGCCGCCAAATGCTGTGCAAGGTTATCTCCCTTTAATGTGGAGCGGCGCATAGCGGCGAACTCGCCTAACACCACAGGAATCCCCTTATCGGTAAACTTTTCTTTCATCAGATTAAAAAGCCTATCGACGGTTTCCTCCTCTCCCCAAGTTGGGTTGTGTTCTATATCTGCTGATGAGTGAAACCCTCGCCCCCAATAAAAAAACTGTTTACCCCAAGCATGGTCCTTTGACATAAGGACAAAATTGTATGGAGTGTAAAAATGCACCTCTGCCATCAGCCGATTACTAACTGAGTCGTTCGGCATTTTGCTCCACAATTGATTGGTTTTTTCTATATCAGTGGCAGGCCCCTGGACAACAAGCACGCGGTAGGCATTTTTGCCCCCTGTAGCACGCACCGTATCCACAAAAGTTTGATGATAGGAATTGAGCACTGCCATCTGTTCGGCATTCTCGACATTAGGTTCATTGGCGCTACCAAACATCAAGTGCTCATCAAAGTCACGCAATTGGGTTGCAATCTGCTCCCAAAAAGCTTTTTGCTTGGCGTTATTCACCGCCTGTTTTTCGGGGAGAACATTCTCCTCCAACCAGCCACCATCCCAATGAACATTAACAATTACGTAGAGGTTGTTATCAACACACAGCTGTACTACCTGCTTAACCCTATCCAGCCACTGCTTACTGATAGCGGCTGTATTTTGATTGGCATATTGATTCCAGGAAACAGGTATGCGCACAGCATCAAAGCCACTGGCCTTAACCAGCCGCAAGAGCCCGCTGGACACCTTGGGATTACCCCAGTTAGTTTCCCCTCCTATGGCTTCCATCGTATTGCCAATATTCCAGCCCAGCTGGATATGACTGGCGACCTCACTCGCCGTACTGCCCATACCCATGGCGTCTGGTACCAATGGGGAGGTATTGTAATTAGGGTACAGGCTCTCCTCTTTCTGGGACTCTTGGTCGAATAATTGAGCAGTAAGCAGAGCCTTGGTCGATGCGCTTTTTCCAATCTTGCCACTGCAGCCAACAACCAATAACGGAAGAATGAGTATCAATGGCGGGAAGATTTTTGCTCTCACGATAATTATTCTCTAATGGCTTTTTGCTAAGTCGATTTGACGAGCCTCTGACATTCCAGGCTTTATTTTTTGACCTGAAAGACTATACGAGCAGCCCTTTTTGAGGTAATACAAGCGCACAAAACCCTAGCAACATCTAAAAGTTGAAGTATTTTGGGAAAAATTACCTGCTAAAGGAGGCAAATCATCGACTTTAGCAGGCACAGAAAAGACGATTCTTGCCATGATCGGCTTAAATACACGACTGCAGGTCACCCGAGAACCGATCTGACGAAAACCTATTTGCGGGGAGATTCAGACGTTCAGCATCGCCCATAGGCGTTCAGCAAACGGCTTTTTGGGGCAGGGAGAAATCTACGGCAACTCACTCCAGTGGCTACATTCCGTTACGGTGGCAACAACTTCATAAGAGCCTGTTCCAACGCCTATATTGCAGGCGGGCAGTATTACGGTGACGGGGAGATTTATTACTACTCCTAACTATTAAAAAAACGCCAGTTCAAATTGCAATTTAGCAGCCTGTTGAAATACGTTTTCGAGACAGTCAATGCAAGGAAAAATAGCCGACCTTTTAAAGCCGCGCAGCACAAAAGCGGACGGACGCATAGATGCAGGAGGTACTACCCCACAGAAGGGGAAGGTAGAATTTTATCGGGAATAAAATCGAGAGCAATGCAGGAGCTATTGCCGAGTCATTCTAATAAATGAGCACTTTACTCGCTCTGCTCGCCCCTAACCGGGCCACACTTCGGGTGCTCAACGGCCTTTAGCCTTTTGTGAGGCAACCTTTAACGCGGCAGCCAACGCAAATAGTATTTCAACAAGCTGCTAGAGAGGAAAACCAACAAACCCCGTGTTTATGCGGGCTTGAGACGCTAGGAAATTCGCTGGAAAAGTACATGGTGCCCGAGGCCGGACTTGAACCGGCACGACCCAAAGGTCGACAGATTTTAAATCTGTTGTGTCTACCGATTTCACCACTCGGGCTGAGTGCTTTTACGTCGGGACGCAAAAGAGGAAAGTGGAGGCGCGATCCGGAGTCGAACCGGACTAGCTGGATTTGCAATCCAGAGCATAACCGCTTTGCTATCGCGCCTTTTCGAGAGGCCGCAATTCTAACGGAGTCGTTTTAAAAATCCTAGTGTTTTATCAACAAGATAGCGAGGTTTTTTAACGGCAGATCAAAACCTGAGCAGGCCGTTAAAAAGCTGATTATTCGCGCTCGGTGCCGAACAACATATGGGGCCAGGCAGCCTTTAGATAGATCACCATGGACCAGAGCGTTAACGCGGCGGCACCCGCCAAAGCAACATAACCCAAGGGGTAAAACAGCGGGATATCTGCCAGTAATACAATAATGGCAGTCATCTGCAGGGTGGTTTTGACCTTGCCAATATACGAGACGGCAACGCTGGCGCGCTTGCCTAAACTGGCCATCCATTCACGTAGTGCCGAAATGATAATTTCGCGCCCGACAATTACCGAAGCGGCCACCGCAAACCAGGCAGAGTCATGGTGAATCGTCACTAATAGCAGCAGTGCAATGGCCACCATAAGCTTATCGGCTACCGGATCGAGGAATGCGCCAAAGGGCGTGCTCTGGTTGTACTTGCGCGCGACATAACCATCGGCCCAATCGGTAATAGCTGCGATGCTAAAAATCGCCATGGAGGCAAAGTGGGCCCACTTAAAAGGGAGATAAAAGACCACCACAAACAGTGGGATCAACACAATCCGCATTAGGGTAAGCTGGTTAGCGAGGGTCATAAAAGATCTCAAAGCGCGCGAAAAACGGGCGCGATAATACACTATCGGCTAGTCGTTATGGAAATAAGAGTAGATTTCCTCCGCCAACTTATGACTTATGCCATTCACCTTGGCCAATTCGCTGACACTGGCTCGCTGGATTTCCTGCAGACCACCAAACTGACGCAAAAGCTCGCGCCGGCGCGCGGCGCCCACACCGGGTATACCCTCGAGGCTGGAGGTGCGCCGTTTTTTGTCGCGTCGCTGCTTGTGGCCGGTAATGGCAAAGCGGTGCGATTCGTCGCGAATGTGCTGAATCAGGTGGAGTGCAGGTGAATCGCCGGGCAAGACTATCTCGGCGCCGGTATCGCCATCATAAAGGGTCTCAAAACCGGCTTTACGGGTAGTGCCCTTGGCCACGCC
>CBINKF010000419.1:0-3557 GCA_966251115.1 uncultured Cellvibrio sp. | reverse complement strand
GCGTATGGTATTTTCTACATCCACGGTTTTGTCATCGACGGCATGCAACAGCAGCGTGGGTGGTGTATGGGCATCCACCTGCAACTCGTTGGAGAAAAATATAATGCGTTCGGGAGTGGGATTCTCGCCCAGCAAGGCTTGACGCGAACCCTGGTGAGTCACCTTGTCAGCCATGCTAATCACCGGATAAACCAGAATCAGAAAATCCGGACGCAAATTGATACCATCATGATTTTCGATTTGAGCCTTGTTGAAGTGGGTGGCCAGGGTTGATGCCAGATGGCCGCCCGCCGAAAATCCGATGGCGCCAATTCTGTGGGGGTCCAGGCCCCAGTCGCTGGCATGTTGGCGAGCAAATTTCATTGCCTGCTGCGCATCCTGAAGTGGGCCAATGGATTTATCAACCATCCAGGAATCATTTGGCAGGCGATATTTAACAACAAAGGCCGCAACGCCATGACTCACAAAATACATGGCCTGCTGGATACCTTCGTAATCGAACGACAATCCCCAATAGGCACCACCCGGAAATATCAACACACTGGTGCCTGTCGCTGTGGCTTTTGCGGGCAGGTACACCTGAATAGCAGGCCGCGAAACTTTTTGTATCCAACCCTTGTCTGCACCAGACTCTTCATCAGGCGTGGGTTTTGAATTGGGAATTCGCGCATCGCCATACAAGGGGAAGCTCTGCATTGCCGGTGGCGTTGAGGCCGCAGAGTCGGCAGCTGCCTGCTGACCAGATTGATTACTTGCGCCTTTGGCATTTTGCTCCTCCGCACTAGCACCGAAAGCAGTAAACAACATCAATAGCGTTAGCTTTAATAGCCATTTTTTCATAAATACACTCGAATTATTAACCGGGTTAATAGCTTGTCAGAATCGCCGGAGCTTCACTCAGGCGCAGCCTGCGTTAACGCAGGCTTTAACTGATCGCGTTTGGCGCGCTGAGGTTCAGGCAAGTAAGCGGAACCGCTTGCGCAAATTATTGCGGCCCCTGGCAGAAATAATTAGCGGCGCTCTCTTTATCGCCCTTGCCCTTGTATTGCGCGTAAGACGGGAAAGGACAGAGCGGACGCGTGCGCTTGGGAAAGGCACTGCCCGACACCTGGATGCTATCAGGCGCCTGCTGATGCTCGACCCAGTTAACAATGGGATCGATCATATCGAAATGATCCAGGGCTGCAGAGCCGCCGCCGCAGTGCCCCATACCCGGCACCAAAAACAAACGACTCCACTGGGACACCTTTTCTTGCCCGCCGTTATCTTTTTCCAGCTGTTGGTAGTAACGCAGAGTTTCCTGCGCGGAGAACCAGGGATCGCTTACGCCGTGATAGAAAATCAGCTTGCCGCCATTGGCGGAAAAGGTATTTAGCTGGGTCCAATAGGCGGAGTCGCCCACAAATGCAGACGCAGTCGCTGCTTGGTCAGCCGCTTCATCCACATCCATCTCGGTTGTTTCAATATTGCCAAATATCGGATGAGTGCCGGGGTTTAACAGCCCGGGAATTCCCTGGGTTTCAGCGATACCCGTGTCAAACCAAAAGCCCGGGTAAATCTGTTTGCCGCGCGCATTTTTAGGGCCGGCAAATGCCTGCTTGATCGCCATGGCTTTAGCGCGACTGATACAGGAATCTGTTTTGCTCGCCGAGCAGGCAATTGTCATAGGATCGAAATGGCAGCCAGCGACATTAAAAATCATTCCATCTTTTACGCCGTCCAGCGCGTCGCACTGTTTTAACAGGGCGCTGATCACTACGGATTTATCGCTTGCATCAAGAGCCTGGGCAACCACAGGTTTGCCCTGGGCATTTTTAGGCGCGACCTTCGCCAAGGATACAGCCACCCACTTGTCCGCCAGATTGGACAGCCCTGTGCGCATTGCCGGCGCGCCTGCAACTATACCGTCGAACAAACGCGGATAGCGCTGGGACATAATCATGGCTTCGCGCCCTCCGGTTGAGCAGCCCATAAAATAGGCGTGCTCAATCGGCTTGCCATAGTAGTTGGCAACAATCAGCTTGGCGGTCATGGCCACCTTGCCATTGGCCTGATAGAGAAAATTAAGCAGCGCCTCCTGGTCGGCCATAAAGCTGCCGTCAAATCCGTGTGTGCCCTGATGGCCTGAATCGGTAGTGACTACCGCAAATCCGCGCTGCAATGCAGTCTCATTGCCCGCCGCGCTGGTGCCCAGGGGCGTTGCTATAGAACCGTTTAACCCGCCGCCGCCCTGCATCATAAAGCGGCCATTCCAGGCCTTGGGCAGGGCGAGCGCAAAGCCGATTGCATAGGGCTTGCCCGCTTCACCGGTTCGCTCGTCAATCACACCGTCCACGCGACAGTAGGAATCCAAGGTGCCTGGGTAAGGCGCTTGGTAGATGACCGGTGGCACCGGCCCTGCGGGAACAATTTCGGCGCGCTTGATAGTGACATTGCCTTCAGCCGTAGCGAAAGAAGTCAGCGCACGGCACTTAGCGTCAGCGCTTGTGTCTGCGGCAAATACGGATGCGCCGGCGAGCAAAAAGTCCACCGACACTGCCATCAGACAGGCGTTTATTAACAACCTGGTTTTTTTAATTTTCATTTCCATACCTGAAATTTTTAGGGTCACAAATTAATGGATAATGCCTGCTCGGAATCGAGGCACACTCAAAGCAGCTCATACACACCAATAATCACATAGGGCTTTTCACCCGGCTTCCATTGCGGCACATTGAGCGTTCCCAAATAGATAGCGTGATTTAAATAGGCGTAGGGGCTATCGGCCGGAGCCTCCAGATCTATCACCGAGCGAAAATAATTTTTGCTGTCTTTTTGCCCATTGTTCGCCGTATGGGACAGCGCACGGTTGGTAACCTGAATGACGAAGCCATCCTGGGTTTTCAGCATATAGCGCGCCAGAAACTCTGTGTCCCCATCAGCTCTGGTTAATTGAAAATCGGCGCCACCGGACAGCACAGTACCGCTGATCCTGGCGCCGCTAAAAGTGCCTCCGGTAATAGGGATCATTCGCCGCGCACCGTACTTGCTCGCCCCCAACTCGGCCACATCGCCGATCTCCACCCGGGCATCCCACAGGTGCCTTGCGCTAAAGGTTTTAACATCATCCGCGCTGGCTTGCTGCTGGCTCGACGAGGTTGAGCTTTCAGCAAGCGCAGCTGACAATGGCAACAGGCTTAGCGCCGCAAAACCCATAAAGCCCGACATCATAAATCCCGCTAAAAATCTCATGCTTTTACCACCTGCCAGGCAAATTGGGTTAGTGATTAACTTTCGGTTACTGGCTATTTTTTTTGAAAATGAAATATTTTTACCGTTAGCGGCGCAATGGTTTGGCGCAGAGCGCGCGCGTCAAACGCCGCCTGGTGAATCACCACTGCTGGGGTTTTGCCGACCTCATTGGTCGCGAGCGGATCTGTGCCGATCAACGACCAGCACTGCCCCTTAGCGGCGGGATCAAATCCGGTTAACAGCAAATCAACCGATTGCGCAGTTTCACTCGGGTTGACCACAGCAACAGTTAAGGTGTTCAGGTCTTTGGATAAGGCGGCGCTCAC
>CBINKF010000418.1:0-3557 GCA_966251115.1 uncultured Cellvibrio sp. | reverse complement strand
GCTGGCGCTAGCCCTGGAAAATCAAGCAGATTTACGCATCTGCGCCGGATTTTCCTGGGCGCCGATCAAATATGTCAGGACGATATATTTGATCGCAGGTTAATAGTTGCCGGAAAAATCGTCAATGACCTGAATTAACCAGCGCATTTAAAGGTAAAAGCACTGCGCCTTAAACACGCATTGACCTTAAACACGCATTGACCTTAAACGACTGCATGCCTTGACCTTGAGCGACTTTAAGATATTTAACTTAACAGCTTTGTATCGACGCCTGCACAACTGGAATAACCCGCCTTGCACAACTAGAGTTATAGGATAATTCTCCCCGCGATTACACGAAGGAAAGTTCTGCCATGCTACTTAATATCTCTGTGCCCAAGCGTCTGGGTGGAGGCTTCGCCCTTGTCACCCTCACCTTTCTTCTGCTATTGGTGTTTGTGGCCTATGCCTTTCGCACCGAACACGGTACGACAGAACTGATACTCGCCAATTATGTGCCGGCCACCAGCAACCTCTACTCGGCTGACCGCGATTTACAACAGGCGCTGGTCGCCGAGCGCACCATGATTGCCGCCGATCCCAACAGCGATCTGTTCAAAACCCTGCTCAGCGACCACGCCGAAAACAAGCAGCAGGCGCGCGACCGGGTGGATAAATTTTTTAGTCTGATTCAGGACGACAAGCTCAACGCACTAATGAACGCTTACAAGCCGCTGCGCGAAACCTGGGAGGCAGCGACCGATCAGGTGGTTGCCCTGGCCAAAAAACCCGATAACAGCGCGCGCCAGGAGGCCCTGCTGTTAAGCACAGGCGAGGCCTCGACCGACTTTGAGGCCATGCGCCATCAGTTGGATTTGATGCAGGATCGCCTGGAGGAAATACTCGCAGCCAAGCGCGAAGCGGCAGCGTCCAATTTTAAAACCACCTCCTTTACCATGATGCTCACTGCCACGATTGGTGTAGTGCTGGCGATTGCACTCTCTATCGCCCTGTTCCGCAGCATTAACACTCCGCTGCAAATTGCGGCCAATGCGGTGCGCCAATTGGCGGAGGGCGATCTGAGTTTTCGCAACCACGACCGTCGCCGCGATGAGTTTGGCCAGCTGCTCGGTGCCATGGACGAGTCCATGAAGCGCCTCTCACAAACGGTGACAGATATTCTCTCCACATCGGAGGCGCTCACCAGTGCCTCTACCCAGGTATCGGCCACGACCCAGAGTTTGAGCCAGGCCACCAGTGAACAGGCTGCGAGCGTCGAGCAGATCAGCGCCTCGGTCGAGCAGATATCTGCCTCGGTTAAACAAAATGCCGACAACGCCAAAATTACCGATGGCATAGCCACCAAGGCATCGACTCAGGCCTCCGAGGGCGGCGGTGCTGTAGGGCAAACAGTGGATGCCATGCGCTTGATTGCAGAGAAGGTGGCCATTATTGATGACATAGCCTACCAAACCAACCTGCTCGCCCTTAATGCAGCCATTGAAGCGGGACGCGCGGGTGAACATGGGCGGGGCTTTGCAGTAGTAGCCAGTGAGGTGCGCAAATTGGCCGAGCGCAGCCGCGTGGCCGCACAGGAAATTGACGGCTTGGCGCGCAGCAATGTGCAGTTGGCGGAGCGCGCCGGCGAGTTGCTCACCGAAATGGTGCCGGCCATCACCAAAACATCAGACCTGGTTCAGGAAATTGCCGCCAGCTCGATTGAACAATCCACCGGTCTGGCACAGGTGAATACCGCCATGCTGCAAATCAATAGGGTAACCCAGCAAAATGCGGCGGCGGCCGAGGAGCTGGCAGCCACCGCCGAACAAACCAACGACCAGTCACTGCATCTGCAACAACTTATGGCGTTTTTTAAAGTTGCATAACCAGGGTTTAATAAACTGCAGAACAAAAACACAACTTAGCCACAGGTAATTTAAACGTGCAATAAACAGAGTAAAAAAGGGCGCCTAGCGCCCTTTGATGTTTTGTACTCCAGATTTAGAGCGGGATATACCGCAATTCGCGCGCGCTCTGCTCCGCCGCCAGCAATAATTCCACCCCCAGCAGCGAACGTGCAGGATGGAACTGCAGCTCCGCTTCTCCCTCTATGGCCTGGACAATATTGCGATAAAAATCTTCATAGCGACCGGCGCTGCCATTATGGCTTGCGCGCACCAAACCCTGCTCAGTCTGCAGCGCCACCACCGCGATATTATCAGCACCAGGCGTTGCCCAGCCCGCCATGCCAGGCAGTATTCCCTGCATCAATTGACTCTCCTGCACATCCTGACCAAATTTTAAAAACGAGCCCCGGTCACCGTGAATCGCGACAGTTGCACCTTTTTCACTGACATAGGTACTGGAGCGCAAAATAACGCGCATATCGGGATAGTGAAAACAGACATTGAAATAATCGGTAGCCCCCTGGGCGCGGCGCAGGCTGCGCATATCGGCGTAGACACCCTGGGGGCGCCCGAACAAACAGAGCATGGAGTCGAGCATATGTATGCCCAGATCAAACCAGGTGCCGGCACCTGGGCGCGGGTCCTCTTTCCAGGCTTTATGGGTGATGTTGTGACGATAGCGGTCGTAGTGCCACTCAACTTCCACAATGCGTCCCAATTGGCCAGAGGCAATAATTTTTTGCGCGTCGAGAAAATCACTTTCCAGGCGTTTGTTTTGAAATACCGCGAGAACTTTTTGTTGGCGCTGCGCCAACTGAATCAGCTCCTCACCTTCTGCCAGGCTGAGGGTAAAAGGTTTTTCCACCACCAGGTGTTTACCGGCTTCCAGTGCGGCCTTGGCCATGGGGTAGTGAAATTCGTTGGGGGTATTTACCACGACCAAATCCACATCCTGGTCTGCAATTAACTGCTCGAAGGTTTTTACAATTTTTGCCTGGGGATAATCCGCCAGCGCCGTAGCTTCGCCGCGCTGCAAAATACTGTGCAACTTTAGCCCGGGCTCAGCCGAGATCAGCGGCGCATGAAAAACCTTGGATGACATTCCATAGGAACAGAGAGCGACCTTAAGCATCGAATTACCTTGTTGATTGATAGCTAATTGAACGACAGCGATTTAAACAACGACAGCGCCGTGATTTTATTGCGGCGCGCGCGCCTTGGGTTTGAGTTTGACATAGACCACGCGTTTTACCCGCGCCACCAACTGCTCGTGGTCATCGCGAATTTCCACCGTAAAATTGGCCAGGTGTTTTTCACCATCGCGAGTCAATTGGCGAATTTTGTCCAACTGCGCTTCGGTGATTTTAAAATGGGCGTGCACATGGGTTTTGCCCGGCGCTATGTAATCTATTTCGGCGTGCTTGTCCCATACAAAATAATCCGTACCCAGGTTGTGCATCAGCATCGACATGTACCAGGGGTCGGTCATGGACATCAAACTGCCGCCGTATTGCACTCCTACATAGTTGCGCGTGTACCAGCGCAGTTTAAGGGTGACATGGGCCTCGCGATAATCGGCACTTAAATAAGTGGCTTTAATGCCGGCAAAAAACAGCGGTGGCCAAAGGTTGGCCAGGGTGCGAAATACGCCGGCTTTCATTAATTCATCTC
>CBINKF010000417.1:0-3567 GCA_966251115.1 uncultured Cellvibrio sp. | reverse complement strand
CCATAAAAATCACATCGGGCGCGTTGCTCGCCAGGTAGCGCAGCGCCGCCTCGCCCGAATCCACCGCATCTATGTGCAGGTTGTAGGCTTTGAGCATCTTCTTCAAACGATACTGGGCGGTGGTGGAGTCGTCGACGATAAGGGCGCGTTTGATCGGCATGGGTCTTGTCCGTGAGTGATCATTATTTGGGCAGATTATCAGAAATTAACGCGCCAGTTGGCAATCAAATTCACAGGCTTAATAACTGCCTGGGTGATTTTCCTTATCAATTGCTACAAATTCGATCTAGGTCCAAAAATTACTGGCTAAAGATAGGCGTGTAGCCACAGGGTGAGCGCACAAAGCCATCCTGCAATCGCCAAAACCTTCCACACCTTTTCCGGGTGAGTTTCTAACAATGGTTGCGCGCGTCGGCTAAGCCACTGGGGGTTGGGGCGTTTTAAATCTTGTAGCCACTCACTGAGCGCTTCATAGCGGTTGCTGGGGTTGATGCTCAGGGCTTTTTCGATGGCTTTATCCAGCCAGTAGGGCACCAGCGGGTTGTGTTTCATGGCGGAAATATACTGCAGCTTTTGCAAAGCCTTTAAGTCCATGGCTTTGGAGTATTCACTGCCGTAGGGCAGCTTGCCGGTGAGCATTTCGTAAATTAATACCGCCAGCGAAAACTGATCCGAGGCGGGGCTGGTGGTGCCACCGTAGCGGTATTCGGGTGCAGAGTAATCCAGAGTGCCCAGGACTTTATCGCGCTCAATGGGCGTGCCTGCCTCGGCGATACCTGCGACCCAGCAGGAGCCAAAGTCGACAATCATGGGCCCTTTGCTGCTCAGCACTATGTTGTCGGGTTTTAAATCCTGGTGCAGGGTGTCTTTGCGGTGAAAGGCGCGCAGGCCACGGATTAAACCCTCGGTCAGTTCCACTGCATCCAATAT
The DNA here is from genome assembly GCA_966251115.1 of uncultured Cellvibrio sp. Taxonomy (GTDB): domain Bacteria; phylum Pseudomonadota; class Gammaproteobacteria; order Pseudomonadales; family Cellvibrionaceae; genus Cellvibrio. Next base: position 2,637 of record CBINKF010000417.1, on the reverse strand, counting down.
CGAAAGCTTGCCGCGCTCGCGCAGCAATTGGGTAAGGGTGGGGCCGGGGATAAATTCGGTCAGGTAATACAAACAGGAGCGCGCTTCGGGCGCGGGCAACACGCGCACTACACTCGGGCTTTGAATACGCGCGCCTATCCAGGATTCCATCACAAAGCGCTCGATAAAGGCTTTGTCGTCGGCGAATAATTCCGATGGAGTTTTCATCACCAGCAGCTTGCCCTGGTCGTCTTCCACTAAATAAACCTGGCTTCTCGTGGATTCGTGCATGATGCGCTTGATGGTCAAACCGTCGAGGGTTTGCCCGGGGGAGAGCACCGGTGGGAAAGGCAGGCGCGAAAGCACTTGCAGCGCATCGCTTTGCGAGGCAGTGCCCAGCTGCTCAACCCTAACTACCTGGATGCTGAGATTGTCCTGGCTGTTGTGCGCCAGCGCCAGCCTGAGCGCCTCATTCACCAGCCCCTCCAAATCGCCGCGCTTATCCAGCAGCAACTGTTTAAATTCCGTCGGCGGAATCGCCTCGTGTATGCCATCGCAACTGAGTACAAAAATATCGCCCGGCTGCAACTCCAGCGAATGCATATCCACTTCCAGATAGGGGTCGGCGCCCATGGCGCGGCTTAAATGCTGAGTGTGGCGGTCGATGCGCTGGGTGTGGTCGCGGGTGAGCTGCTCTAGATTGTTATCGCGCAGGCGATAGACGCGGGTATCGCCCACATGAAAAACAAAAGCGGAATCGCCCTTTAAAATCAGCGCCGAAAAAGTGGTGAGATAGCCCTCGCCGTAAATGGCATTCTGGCTGCGCCCCCAAAGGCTGGAGTTGAGCGATTGAATCACGCGCATGGCCGATTGCTGGGTGCGCCAGGTGTCGGGGGTGGCGTAGTAATCGGTGAGGAAACCGGCAATCGCCGTCTGGCTCGCCTCGCGCGCGGCGCGGCTGGAGCTGACCCCATCGGCAATGGCCAGGGCTATACCCTTGGCGGTGAGCAGCTGGCCCTCGGGGATGCGCGCGCCCAGGGTGTCCTGGTTTTCCGCCTTGCGCCCCGCCTCGCTCTTTTGTGCAAAGCTGATATTCAATACCGATTGCAAGTGTTCCATAACTAGCCCTAGGGTAACGGCAATAAATAAAGTAACGGCAATAAAAAGGTAACGCCAATAAATAGAAAGTAACGCCAAAAAAAAGGGTAACGCCAATAAAAAAGCCCGCGACTGGCGCGGGCCAAATGCTTCATTGGGGAAGCGGTAAAAGGGTTAAGCGCCTGGCACCTAACCTACTTCAATTTGTTGCAGGCTGCCATCTTCAGCCACTTCCACTATGTGGCCTTTGGGCTCTTCGAGGAACTGCACCAGTACCAGCACAGCGGCGGCACAGGCGGCGATGATCATAAAAAACTGGCTGGTGGACACAAAGCTGTACACGGTTAGGAAAGTTACCCCGCCGACATTGCCATAGGCGCCGGCCATACCGGCGATCTGGCCGGTCATGCGGCGCTTGATCAGCGGCACCATGGCAAATACTGCACCTTCACCGCCCTGGACAAAGAAGGAGCAGGCCATCACCGTCAGTACCGCCATAGCCACTGGCCAGCTGCTGGTGATTTGCGACATCAGCAAATAACCCAGGGCCAGGCCGGCAATAAAAATGGTCATGGTTTTGCGGCGACCGAATTTATCGCTAATCCAACCGCCACCAGGGCGCGCCACCAGGTTCATAAAGGCAAAGGCCGAGCCGAGCATACCGGCTTGCACCAGGCTCAACTGCTTAAAGGTTTCCAGGAAAAAAGCGGGCAGCATGGACACCACCGCCAGCTCGGAGCCAAAGGTGACAAAGTAGGACCAGTTGAGGATAGCCACCTGCTTGAACTTGTACTGGTCGTGCTTGGGCGCGCCCTTGTGCAACATCTCTTTGTTAACGCGGTAGATCTGGCTGAACTGGAACATAAACAGGCCGATCAAAAAGGCGTAGAGCAGGTCGGTGGTGGTATCGCTGAGCAGGCCGATATTGCTGGGAGAGAGTTTCCAGGCCAGCACCGCGAGTATCACATACATAGGCACGTTCATCGCCACGTACAGCCAGAAGTCCGCCTTGCTGCTCACCTCCAGGCCGCCGGATTTTTTCGGCTTAAAGTAGGTGGAGCCCTTGGGGGTGTTGCGCGCGCGCCAGTAAAAGAACACCGAGTAGAGCATAGCAATTACGCCGGTGGCGCCTATGGCATAGCGCCAGCCGCCCAGGCCGCCAAAAATGGATACCGCCACAAAGGGCAACAGGAACGCCGCTGCGGCCGAGCCAAAATTGCCCCAGCCACCGTAAATGCCCTCGGCCAGGCCCACCTGGCGCGCCGGGAACCACTCGCCCACCAAACGAATACCAATTACAAAACCGGCGCCGACAAAGCCCAGTAAAAAGCGGAACAGCGCCAGCTGCTCAAAGGTTTGCGCACCGGCGAAGGCCAGGCACAGCAGGCCGGAAATAAACAGCAATACCGAATAGGTGATGCGCGGGCCAAACTTGTCTACCAATATACCTATGGCAATGCGCGCGGGAATGGTCAGCGCCACGTTGAGGATCAGCAGCGCTTTCCACTGCGCCTCACTCATGGCAAAGGCCTGCACAATTAAGGGCTTAAGGGGGGCATG
>CBINKF010000416.1:0-3573 GCA_966251115.1 uncultured Cellvibrio sp. | reverse complement strand
TTTCAGGATTTAACCGGCCAGGTGCTCAAGCGCGTTATAGGTTTGATTAACGATGTAGAAAAAGACCTGGTAAGCCTGGTGCGAATTGCCGGACAGGTGGAAGAGGTTGCCGGGCTCTCCGGCGATGCTGGTAGGGCCGAACACGATATGGAGATAATGCACAAACGTAAAACCGAAGCTGAAGGACCGCAAATTAACAAAGAGCGCGTTGACGTGGTATCCGGTCAGGATGAGGTAGACGATTTGCTCTCCAGCCTTGGCTTTTAACCGGAGTTGGAAATCTAAAATAAATCTTGAACCAGCCGATATAAGTAAATCGGTCATTATCAAACCGGCCGCAGCGACCGGCTAATAATTGCGCGGCTGGCGTTCGAGTGGCTTGATTCGAGATACAGGCAATCGAGTGTTAAAAAAGGCGGCTGAGTGTGCGTCAATCGACAAGAGCAGCTTTAGTCTGTTCAGTGTGAGGAAAGTTGAATGAGTTTTGGTGACGACGAGGACATTCTGCAGGACTTTCTGGTGGAGGCGGGGGAGATCCTCGAGCGCCTCAACCAGCAATTGGTCGACCTGGAGCAGCGTCCTGACGACAAAGACTTGTTGAACGCTATCTTCCGCGGATTTCACACCGTCAAAGGCGGCGCTGGCTTTTTGTCGTTAACCCCCATGGTGGAATGCTGCCATGTCACCGAAAACCTGTTTGATATTCTTCGCAACGGCAAGCGCAAAGTCACCTCCGAGTTGATGGATGTAGTGCTGCAAGCACTGGATATGGTGAACCAACAATTTGAATTGGTTTCCCAGCGTGAAGAGTTACCACCAGTAGAACCCTCGCTGATTCACGCGTTGGAGCGACTGGTATCTGGAGTTGATTTAATCGAAGCTGACGCTGTAGCAGCGCCCGCCGCTGAACCAGAAGCAATCGCCGCTGTCACGGCACCCGATGGTGATATTACCGACGAAGAATTCGAGCAGTTGCTGGACGCCATAGCGAGCGATTCGCCCAAGGCCTCCCCCAAAGCCGCGGCGGCGCCAGCGGTATCAGCCGCGGGTGACGACATTTCTGAAGATGAGTTTGAAGCGCTACTGGATCAATTGCACGGCAAAGGCAAGGGGCCGGGGGTTGGCTCGCCGGCGCCTGCACCCAGTGCGCCAGTTGTACCTGGCGGGGCCGCAACCGATGATATTAGCGAGGACGAGTTTGAGGCACTGTTGGATCAGTTGCATGGCAAAGGCAAAGGCCCAGGGACGACGGTATCTTCCGCTGCCTCTGCATCACCGGCGACCGATACTGCGGCAACCGCACCTGCGACAAAATCTGGGGAAATAATTAACGAAGACGAGTTTGAAGCGCTGCTCGATCAGCTTCATGGTAAAGGCAAAGGGCCTAGCGCCGAAGGGCCGGCAGCAACTGCCAAGCCTGCCGCCCAGACTCCGATGCCCGCACCGGCGGCTCCGACATCTGCCCCGGCGGCTCCAAAGGTTGCCGCGCCTTCAGCCAAAGCGTCTGCATCAAAAGCTCCTGAGCCACCCAAAGCTGCACCGGCGAAAGCCAGTCCGGCGCCTGTAGCCAAAGCAGAGCCCGCTAAAGCGGCAGCTCCAGCAGTGGAAAAAGATGCGCCCCAGGTAGAAACCACCGTTCGCGTCGATACCCAGCGCCTCGACGACATTATGAATATGGTCGGCGAGCTGGTACTGGTGCGCAACCGCTTGGTACGTTTGGGGAGCAGTTCCACTAACGAGGCGCTGGTAAAGGCAGTTGCCAATCTGGATGTGGTTACCGCTGATCTGCAGACCTCGGTAATGAAAACCCGGATGCAGCCCATCAAAAAAGTGTTTGGCCGCTTCCCGCGCGTTGTGCGCGATTTGGCGCGCAGCCTGCGCAAAGAAATCAATTTGGAATTGGTTGGCGAAGAGACCGACCTGGATAAAAACCTGGTTGAAGCGCTCGCCGACCCGCTGGTGCACCTGGTGCGCAACTCGGTCGACCACGGTATTGAGTTCCCCGATGTGCGCGAAGCCAGCGGCAAGCCGCGTATGGGGCAAGTGGTGTTGGCAGCAGAGCAGGAGGGCGATCATATTCTGCTGTCCATCAGTGATGATGGCGCCGGTATGGACCCGGAAAAGCTGCGCCGCATCGCGGTGGAGAAGGGGCTTTTCGACGAAGACACCGCCAATCGCCTGTCGGATACCGAGGCCTACAACCTGATTTTTATGCCGGGTTTTTCCACCAAAAAAGAAATTTCGGACGTGTCTGGTCGCGGCGTAGGCATGGACGTGGTCAAGACCAAAATCAGCCAGCTTAACGGCAGTGTCGAAATCAAATCGGAATTGGGCAAGGGCACCAGATTTATTATCAAGGTGCCGCTCACCCTCGCGATTATGCCCACCTTGATGTTTATGCTTGGCGCGCAGACTTTTGCCTTCCCGCTGGTGAGCGTAAACGAAATTTTCCATATGGACCTAACCAAGTCCCATGTGGTGGATGGCCAGGACTGTGTGGCGATTCGCGATCAGGCAATTCCACTGTTCTACATGAAAGATTGGCTAGTGAAAAGCGGCTTTGGCGATCGCCCCGACAGTGCCCATGTGGTTATTGTTACTGTGGGTACACGCCGGGTAGGTTTTGTGGTGGATCAATTGATCGGCCAGGAGGAAGTTGTTATTAAGCCTCTAGGCAAAATGCTACAGGGCACTCCCGGTATGGCAGGGGCTACTATTACCGGCGATGGTACCATCGCCCTGATTCTGGATATTCCCAGCCTGCTGCGTCGCTATGCGCGCGGTTCTGCCACCTGGGGACACAGCTGATTAGTCAGTAAAAGCTAAATTTTATGCACAGGCTGTCGGGGATGGCTGTCTGTTTTAACCTGAGCGTCAAATCATCCAAAACAGTCGCTTGTGCGGAGACAAATAAATGCCAGTCAGGGTGTTAGTGGTAGATGACTCCAATTTTTTTCAGCATCGCTTGAAAGAAATTATCAGTGAACACCCGGATCTTAAAGTCATAGGGATTGCCAGCAACGGGCGCGAAGCCGTAGACAAAGCGGCGGAACTGAAGCCGGATATCATCACCATGGATTTTGAAATGCCGGTGATGGACGGAGTGACGGCCATTAAGCACATAATGGCGCAACGCAAAGTTCCCATTCTTATGTTTTCGTCGCTGACCTATGAAGGGGCCAAGGTTACCCTTGATGCCTTGGCGGCGGGCGCCCTGGATTTTATTCCCAAGGATTTTGCCGAAGTATCGCGCAACTCTGCGGCGCTTAAAAAGAAACTTCACGAGCGCCTGATTACGCTCGCCGGCGCCGGTAGCCATATGGCGCGCGCCGAGTTGGCAGCGGAACCCAAGCCTCATACAACACCGGCAGCGCCCGCTCCCTCGGTAAGTAATTCCAGCTCCGCCCTGGCGCGCTCCACCAGTATTCCAGCGGGAGCTGCCACTGCTACCACCTCCAAACCCGGTGTTGCAGCGGATAACTACCGTTTAAAAAACCGCCCCAAGGTGTTGGTTATAGGCGCCTCGACGGGCGGCCCTGTGGCACTTACCGAAGTCCTTACGCCGCTGCCCGC
>CBINKF010000415.1:0-3574 GCA_966251115.1 uncultured Cellvibrio sp. | reverse complement strand
ACAAAAGTTCGGCTACCAGCAGGTATTCACCCTGCTCGCGGTCGATAAAGAGAATTTTTATCTTTTGCTCCATACCTGGGGTTCCCTCTAGGGGCAAAGTCGCCCCCTCAACACCATGTTAGCAGCCAGCCAAGGCAAACAGAACGCCAACGCATATAACAATTAGCCGTTATAAAATTCTGTTGCTTATCAGATGGTTATAGCGCCAACCTGGCTTAGTAGATACCCGTGTAATCCAAGGATGCTAGAATGCGCACCCAGTTGTTTTTAGCCCGCAAATACCGTGAACCGACTCAACCCCCGCCAACAAGAAGCCGTGCTCTATGTCGATGGTCCCTGCCTGGTTTTGGCCGGTGCTGGCAGCGGCAAAACCAGCGTAATTACACGCAAAATCGCCTATCTGATTGAAAAGTGCGATATGCCGGCACGCCATATAGCGGCGCTCACCTTTACCAATAAGGCCGCGCGCGAGATGAAAGAGCGGGTGGCTAAACTGGTTAAGGGCAGCGCCGCCCGCGGCTTGACGGTGTCTACCTTTCACAACCTGGGGCTGAATATCATCCGCCGCGAGCACAAGGTACTGGGCTTTAAACCGGGCTTTTCCATCTTTGATGCCGAGGATGCTAAAACCCTGCTTAAAGAGCTGATGCTCAAAGACGGAGAACTGGATAACGACCATCTGGATATGGTGCAGAACCAGATTTCCAACTGGAAAAACGACCTCACCTCACCCGAACACGCACTGAGCCTGGCGCAGAGCCCGGCGGAGCAGACCATCGCCTATATCTACCAGCGCTACAACCAGTCGCTCAAAGCTTATAACGCGGTGGATTTTGACGACCTGATTTTGATCCCGGTGTTTTTGTTCCAGCAGCATCCAGAGGTACTGGCGCGCTGGCAACGCAAAATCCGCTACCTGCTGGTGGACGAATACCAGGACACCAACTCCAGCCAGTATCTGCTGGTGCAGCTGCTGGTGGGCAATCGCGGCGGATTGACGGTGGTGGGTGACGACGACCAGTCGATCTACGCCTGGCGCGGCGCGCGGCCGGAAAATATGAGCCTGCTCAAGCACGACTACCCCAATCTGCGCCTGATTAAACTGGAGCAAAACTACCGCTCCACCAGCCGCATACTGCGCGTCGCCAACCACCTTATCGCCCACAACCCCCACGAGTACGACAAGGCGCTCTGGAGTGAAATGGGCCTGGGCGATATGCTGCGGGTGATTCGCTGCGCCAACGAGGACGCCGAAGCCGAGCGAGTCGCCACCGAAATTCTGACCCAAAAGCTGGGCAAGGGTTACAAGTTTCACGACTTTGCCATTCTCTATCGCGGCAACCACCAGGCGCGACTGCTCGAAATCAAACTCCAGCAGCATCAGATCCCCTACAAAATCAGCGGCGGCTCTTCGTTTTTTGCCAAGACCGAAATCAAGGACGTCATGTCCTATCTGCGTTTAATCGTTAACCCGGATGACGACAACGCGTTTTTGCGCGTGATCAACACCCCGCGCCGTCAGATCGGTGCCAGCACTCTGGAAGCCCTGGGCACCTACGCCGGCGAGCGCCATGTCAGCCTGTTTGCCGCACTGGATGAATTGGGTTTGCAGACGCGCATCCCGGAAAAAAACCTGGAGCGCTTGCAGCGCTTTGGCACCTGGGTTAAACGCGTCATCGAAAACTGCCGCGGCAGCGACCCGGTAGCAGCAGTGCGCGAAATGCTGGGCGATATAGATTACGAAACCTGGCTGCATCAAAACTCGGCCAGTCCCAAGGCGGCGGAAAAGCGCATGGAAAATGTGAACTACCTGGTGGAGTCGCTGCAGAAAACCCTGGATCGCACTAGGGACGACGACGAGGAAGAAGAGGCGCGCATCGAAGATGCCATCGCCAAATTAGTGCTGCGCGATATGCTCGAGCGCCAGGAGGAAGAGGAAGTGCTCGACCAGGTGCAGCTGATGACCTTGCACGCCTCCAAAGGCCTGGAGTTCCCCCACGTATTTTTAGTAGGCATGGAAGAGGATCTGCTGCCGCACCGCAACTCCATCGAGGACAACAATATCGAAGAGGAGCGGCGCCTGGCCTATGTGGGCATCACCCGCGCCCAGCGCACCCTTACCATGACATTAGCAGGTAAGCGTAAACAATTTGGCGAAATGAGCGAGACTACCCCCAGCCGCTTTTTGGATGAGCTGCCCGGTGACGATGTGGAACTGGAAGGCTTTGGCCCGCAAACCAAAGAGGCCAACGAGGCCAAAGGCAAGGAGACAATCGCCAACCTGCTTAATATGTTTGATTAAACAGGTTGGCGATTAGGCTAGCGGGAAAATTTAATTGCTCGCGCAATAGCGTTTGATAAAGTCCTGATGGCTGGGCAGACGCTCAACCGACTTGGCGATATGGGCGCGCATACCATTGAGGAAGCGCCCCAACTCCTCCTCGCTCATCAATTGCGCAATGGGGTGGTACTGCTGCGGCATCAGCCCCTGGCCAATCATCACCTGCGACCAGGAATCTATGCGGAACAGCTCATCCTCGGTGCGAAAAATGCGCCCCGTCTCCTTAAACAATTCAATGCGATGGGCAAGCGAGTCGGGCACGCTCATGGTGCGGCAATAGCGCCAGAAGTCGCTGTCGTCACGGCGCGTAACGTGATAGTGGAGAATAATAAAATCGCGAATATTCTCCATTTCGCGCTGCGCCTGGGCGTTGTATTCGTCTATATCGGTTTGATTAATTTGCTCCTGCGGGAACATGCGCAGCAAGCGCATGGCACCAGTCATAATCAATTGAATACTGGTACTTTCCAGCGGCTCGATAAAACCGCTGGCGAGGCCGAGTGCCACCACGTTTTTGTTCCAGCACTGCTTGCGTTTGCCAGTGGTGAACTTAATCAGACGAGGATCAGTAAGCGGTTTACCTTCAATGGATTGCAGCAATCGCTCTTTGGCTTGCTCATCACTCACATAAGGGCTGGAATATACAAGGCCGTTGCCCACTCTATGCTGCAGCGGAATTTTCCACTGCCAACCAAACTCGTGGGCGATAGAGCGGGTGTAAGGCAGTGGCTCGCTCACCGCCTCGGTTTGCACCGCCAGGGCAGAGTCGCAGGGCAACCAGTGGGACCAGTTGTCGTAGCCAGTGTTGAGTGTCTGCTCAATCAGCAAGCCGCGAAAGCCAGTGCAGTCGACAAACAAATCTCCTTCAATCAGCTCGCCGTTTTCCATTTGCAACGCAGTGATATAACCGTTGTCGGGGTTGGTCAGCACTTGCTGAATTTTGCCCTCGACACGACGGGTGCCGTGCTGCTCGCTCATCTGGCGCAGCATCAAGGCATATTTACTGGCATCCAGATGATAGGCGTAGTTGATGCGCGGATTTTCGGTAATGGCAAACTTGCCCGCCTTGGCCGCCTGCAACTCTAAACAATAATCACCGAAAGCTGCGTTAATACCCAAGTCCAGGCCGCGCCGCCAAAAATGCTGGAAATCGGCGGCCCAGGTCTCCTGGCCAGTGGTGCCAAAGGAGTGAATATACTGCTCACCGCGCTCGCCCCAGTTTTCAAACCTGAT
>CBINKF010000414.1:0-3587 GCA_966251115.1 uncultured Cellvibrio sp. | reverse complement strand
TTTAAGTTGTTTAAAAACTGTTCTTCGCGAATGGAGGGGAAATATGTTGGTATGGCGCTAAATGTTGCGCCTAATTCCAAAAACTAATTAGGAAACTATAAGCCAAACTCTCAGTTATTGCTATTTGTGATATGTCTCTCGATCCTAACATTTGGTCATAGTCCCTGGCGATTGGTTAGTTATACTCGCTACACGTACGAAATATCTGATGGCCTACTACCATGTCTGAGCAGATGAAAGCTGACCCCAAAAAGGTAATCCAGCTGAACCCTGAGCGCAACCAGTCACCTACAGCCCCCATTGTGCTGACGCGTATGCCAGCGATAATGCACAGTTTGCGTGACAAGGCTCGCTTGCAGTTGCAGTTGCTGTTGAAGGACTTGTTTGAGAAGGTTGACGACGCACTATTTAGTCGTGCCGACAAGGCAACTAGCAATCAGGACCAAAACCTTTACTTTGATTCCATGCGCGAAGTTCGCATTCGCAGGCGTGCGGTGGAAGCCGGTTTTTTCCGCAATATAGATATCAAATTCGCCCAGTTGTTTGATCCCAACGCCTATAAAGCGGCCTCTTCTCAGGAAGATGCAATCCCCAGTATAGACTCCCTTTCAATCGTCAAAAATGATGAATTGGAAGAAATGGTTGCCATGGAAGCTTTGGTCTCCAAGGCCAATGAGCAACTCTCCGAGCCCATCCAGCATCTTACTTTGCGTATCGATCATCTGGTGCCGGTTAAGGTTTATCAAAAGAATAACCCCCTTGGCCCAGATGCAATATGCGACGCCTTTTTTGAGGCATCCAAGTGTTTGGAAATTGATCTGAAAGCTCGCTTGGTGCTCTACAAGCTCTTTGAAAACCTATTGTTAGACAAGTTAAAAGAGTTGGTGGACTCGCTCAATAAAATGTTGGTCGAGGCCAATATTCTTGTGTCGCTCAAAGGCGATGCTCCTGCTAAGCGCGCTCCTGTTTACGGGAGGCAATCTCATCCCGGTGGGCTTACTCACGGTGGGCAAGTTACTGAGCATTACGATGAGCAAACCAAACAGGTTCTGGACACACTGCGCGGCTTACTGGGTTCAAACACTCAAGCCCCAGCGGCAGTGTCTGGAAATGAATTGGCAACAGGCGAATTGTTGCGAATTTTGTCCCTGGCGCAACATCAGCAGAGTCTAAGTGTCAGCAATCAAAATCAAATTACCAATTTGCGCAGTGTATTAGGTGACATGCTGCGTACTGGTGACAAGGCGGCAGCGATAAATCAGGTTGATGACGATGTCATTAACCTAGTCAGTATGATGTTCGAGTTTATTCTCGATGATCGCAACCTGGCCGCCCCCATGAAAGTGCTAATTGGCCGGTTGCAAATTCCGATGGTCAAAGTTGCCATTGCCGATAAGACCTTTTTTAGCAAAGGCGGGCATCCTGCGCGTCGTTTGTTGAATGAAATGGCTATGGCTTGCCTGGGCTGGCAGGAATCAACTGATGCGGGAAAACGCGATAACCTGTACGAAAAAATGCAGGAAGTTGTGAGTACAGTAATTAATGATTTCGAAGCGGACATAGGTATATTTGAGCGCTTATTGATTGATTTCCGCTCCTTCCTTGAAAAAGAAAAACGTCGCGCACAAATTCTTGAGCAGCGCACAATTGATGCTGAGGATGGCAAAGCCAAATCAGAACGCGCGCGCGCACTGGTGGATGACGAGTTAACGCGTATTTATGCCGGTCGCGAAATTCCCGTGGCGGCGAACAAATTATTGCGTGAAGCCTGGGGTAATGTGATGTTTATTACTTGCCTCAAGGAGGGTACCGATAGCCAGCAGTGGCAGGATAACTGTTTGACGGCGCGCCAATTGGTGTGGAGCCTAGTCGCACCAATGGAAAAGGAAAATCGTCAAAAACTGCTTAAGTTGGTGCCAGAGCTATTGCAAAAACTGCGTGTTGGTTTGGAGGGAATTTCCTTTAGCCCCTTTGAAACAACTCAGTTGTTTAAGCAATTGGAAAGTTTACACCTGACCCGTTTGCGCGGCGTTTCTAGCCAAAACCCGGCAGCAGCTTCTGCAGTGCCGGCGCCTGCATCAGTTGCAGAAGCAGCCGTGAAACCAGAAACTGCAGTGAAACCAGAAATTGCGGTGAAACCAGGTACAGTGCAGCCAGAAGCTGCAGCGAAGTCAGAAACTGTAGTGAAACAGGTGCCTGCAGCATCCGAAGTTACCGTGCCGACCGAGTCTGTTCCCGCGGTAGAAACTGTTGCGGCAAAAGTTGAGCCGGGCAAATTGACAGATGCGCAGTTGACAGAAGTAGCGGATGCCGTTCCCGAAGCTGCAAACCCCTTGATGCAAACCGGGATTCCGGAAGGTGAGGTCGAGGTATCTGAAGTTATCGAAGCCGAAGAACTGAAAGCCGACGCACAGCATTTGGCCTTGGTTGGAAATATTACCCAAGGCACCTGGTTTGAGATGACGGGTGACGGTGGTGAGAAGTTCCGTTGCCGTTTGGCTGCGATTATTCGGTCGGTGGGCAAGTATATTTTTGTTAACCGCTCAGGAATGAAAGTGGCGGAAGAGAGTCGTGAGAGTTTGGCGTTGGCAATTCAAACCAAGCGTTTAGCAATTCTTGATGATTCGATGTTGTTTGATCGCGCGTTGGAGTCAGTTATATCCAGCTTGCGCGACAAGAGAACCCTTAATTAGCGAACCAAGTGTGTTGTTTCCCCTCGGAACTTGACCCGGCTTTTGCCGGGTCTTTGTTTTTTGGAGCGATTAATTTTCCTCCAGAACCACCAGTGTCTGCCCCGCCTGAACCCGCGCGCCATTGGTTTTTAATAGCTGGCTGACTGTGCCAGCGCAGGGCGCGGTGATATTGATCTCCATTTTCATGGATTCCAAAATCAACAAGAGATCGCCCGCTTTTACCGTCTGACCAGGCTCCACTTGGGTCTGCCACACGCTGCCGGAAACCGAGCTATCCACCAGTATCGCGTTTTCAGGCAACTCAATTTCACTGGGCTCTTCCTCCTGCTCAGCCTGCTCATAGTTAAATTGGCCATGGGCATGCCAGCGAGCCAGCTCCTCATCAAAAGCCTGTTCGCGCATTTGGGTAAACTCGGCGATGCTGGCTTGTTCGCGGGCAATAAAGTCCTGGTAGTCACTGAGTGAAAATTCTGCGGCCTCAATTTTTAGTGGGTAGCGACCTTGGGGGAAGTCGTGGCGAATTTGCACCAGCTCTTCGGCGGTCACCGGGTAAAAGCGTATCTGATCGAAAAAGTTCAACAACCAAGGTTGTTGGAACTCCTGGGTTTGGCGATAACGGTTCCACATCTGCAGCGTGCGTCCGACAAACTGATAGCCGCCTGGGCCCTCCATACCGTAAATACACAGGTAGGAGCCGCCAATACCCACGGAGTTTTCCGCAGTCCAGGTGCGCGCCGGGTTGTATTTGGTGGTAACTAATCTGTGGCGCGGATCAATCGGCGTGGCCACAGGTGCACCCAGATAAACATCGCCCAGACCCATTACCAAATAAGAGGCGTTAAAAACGATTTCCTTAACTTGCGCGATAGAATCCAGGCCGTTGATGCGGCGAAT
>CBINKF010000413.1:0-3595 GCA_966251115.1 uncultured Cellvibrio sp. | reverse complement strand
CCCCAGGCGATGAAATTATCGCCCTCTACCAGGGCCCGTTAAGCAGCCACATCAACCTAGATGACAGCCAGTTAATCGCACTGAAAAAGCCCGCTGGCTGGAGCCCGGAGCAAGCCGCTCCGGCGCTTCTGGCCTACGCGTTGGCCCACGAGGCACTGGTGGAAACAGCGCGCTTGAGTGCCGCTGATGCGCTGCTGGTTATTGGTGCCGACAGCGCCCTGGGCCAAGCGGCGGTGCAACTGGCAGCGCTGCGTCGCTGCGATACCCTGCAGGTTACCCGCGACTGCGACAACTTCCCGCTCAACAGCGCCAGCCTGACGGAAGACCTGGCGGCGGCGATTTACCGCAAGGGCCATCAGGAAGGGTTTGATGTAATCCTCAACCTCTGCGGCCCTCAGCCCAACCTCAACCTGGACAAGTTGTTGGCCAAGCGTGGCTGTTACATCGCCCTGGGTGAACAACAAATGCCTGTGGCCCTGAGCGCCACCAAAACCCAGGTTTGTGTGAGCGAGCAGAGCCTGCTGGCCGATAAACAAGCCTGGCAGCAGCGCCTGCCCAAACTGGAGGCAGAACTGGCCCAACTGGGCGAGCGCGGTTTGTCCACCCTCAGCTACAGCGCGGCGGAGCTTAACCAGGCCTGTTCACACCAGGAGCCACTACCAACGGTGGTGTCGCTCTACAACCGTCACAAGCTGCAACTGGTCGCCAAAAACAGCGCCAGCTTCAGCATCAACCCCAATGCCAGCTATTTAATTACCGGCGGCTTTGGTGGCTTTGGCCTGGGTATGGCGCATTGGCTGGTGGCTCAGGGTGCCAGGTCCCTGGTACTGGTCAGCCGCAGCGGAGCCAGCAGCACCCAGGCGCGCGCCGCCGTGGCTGAGCTGATTGCCAAAGGCGCCAAAGTAAAAGCGGCGGCGGTGGATATCGCCAAGGCCGATGCCGTGCACGAGCTGTTACAGTCGATCGCCCAGGAACTGCCGCCACTCAAGGGCATCTTCCACGCCGCCGGGGTATTGGATGACCGCGAGCTGTCCAGCCTGGACGAGGCCAGCCTGGCCCAGGTTATGGCCCCTAAAGCACTGGGCGCCTGGAACCTGCACCAGCAGACTCACCAGTTAAACCTGGACTGCTTTGTCCTCTACTCCTCAATTTCGGCCTTAATTGGCAACCGCAACCAGGCCAACTATGTGGCCGCCAACCTGTTCCTTGACGCCCTGGCACAACACCGCCAGGCCCAGGGCCTGGCGGCAACCAGCATCAACTGGGGCGCCTTGGCCGATGTGGGCATGGCCGCCGACCCCAATGTAATTGGCCATTTGGCGCACATAGGCATTAACGCCTTTACCCAGGCCCAGGCGTTGGAGGCCTTTAGCTACCTGCTGAGTGCACCTGTGGCCCAGTTGGGTATTTTTAATGTCGATTGGGCGCGCTGGAAGCAGTTTGAAGTTGCCGGCAAGGGCACTCGCTTTAGCGAGCTGGCCGGAGGCGAGGACGACAGCAGCGAAGGCGCCAGCTGGGCGCAGGTGGCAAGCCAGGGCAGCGAGTCCGCTCTCGCGCAAATTAGCGCGCGCCTGGCCGAGCTGGTCGCCAACACCCTCAAGCTCACTCTGGAACAAATTGATCTGGCTACACCTATCAACCGCTTTGGCCTGGATTCACTCATGGCCATGGACCTGCAGATGAAAGTGCGCGGCGAGTTCAAAGTGGACCTGTCGATTTTGGAGCTGATGAAGGGCAACAGCACCAGCAAACTGGCCGAAAGCCTCTTGGGCAAATTGCTGGCTCTGGGAGCCGAAGCCGCTCCCAAGGTCGAGGTAGCCGCGCCAGCAGACACTGCAAGCAACGGGGAATCTGCCGAGCTGCACAAGCTGGTTGACCAACTCAACCACTTGGACCAGCTGTCCGAAGCCGAGCTGGATGCGCTGCTCAGTCAGGAGCTCAGCAACACCGATAAGGAAATCGAACTCAAGTAATCAACCGCCCCGGCCCGCACAAGATGTGGGCCGGGATTATTACCGGTAAAGGAAACTATCATGGAAACCCTAGTGAACAATCCGGCAGGCCTCGCCGCTGGCGCCCTCGATAAAGATGCCAAGAAAGCGCTGCTGGAAAAGCTGCTGCGCCAAAAGCTGCAGCAAAGCGAACAAATTACCCCTATGTCCAAAGGCCAGGAGTCGCTCTGGTTTGTCCACCAAAGCGACCCGGAAGCCGCTGCTTACAATGTCGCCAGCGCTATTCGCCTGTTCTCTCCAGTCAACCTGGAGGCTTTTGAACGCGCGCTCAATGTCTGTGTGCAACGCCACGCGGTACTGCGCACTCGCTACGGCATAAAAGACGGTCAGAATGTGCAAATCACCCAGGCCGATGCACCTATCCAACTGCGTAAAACCGATGCCAGCGGCTGGAGCCAGGCGCAGCTTAAAGCCCAGGTGCAGGCGGATTACCGCCAGCCTTTCGATTTAACCCAACTGCCCCTGATCCGCGCCCACTGGTATAGCCAGGGGCCAGAGCAATCGGTGTTTATGCTGGTAGTTCACCACATTGCGCTGGACGCCTGGTCCCTGTGGGTGATGATGGAAGAACTGAGCTCCGCCTATCAGTCGCTCAGCCAAAACCGACCTTTAGATTTACCCCCCGTGCCCCCCAGCTACCGCGAGTACACCCAGAAGCAGCAGGCTTTTTTACACAGCCAAGCGGCCGCCGAGCAAAAAAATTACTGGCTGGAACAGCTCAAGGGCGACCTGCATCCACTCACCCTCAATATCAGCCGTCCGCGCCCGCGCGTGCAAACCTACCAGGGCGCCAGCCACTATTTTCAGCTGCCCGCCAGCCTGGCGCAGCAGCTCAACTCACTTGCCAAAAGCCAGGGCGTTACGCCCTACACGCTGCTGCTGACCGCCTTTTACACCCTGCTGTATCGCCACTCCGGGCAAGAGGATATCTGCCTGGCATCGCCCACAGCCGGACGTCAGCAGGCGGAGTTTCAGCGCAGCCTGGGCTATTTTGTCAACCCGATAATCCTGCGCGCCAACCTCGGCAACAACCCCGGTTTTAGCGAATTGCTGCAGCGCGTCAACAATACCGTGCTGGACGGGTTAGCCCACCAGGAATACCCCTTCAGCGCTTTGATCGAAGCGCTTAATCCCAAACGCGACCCCAGTTTTACACCCCTGGCACAGGCCTCTTTCGTATTCCAAAAGCCGCGCGAGGACGAGGGCATGAACGCCGCCTGGGTGCCCGGGCAAGATGGGCCGCGCATTCGCTGGGCCGGTTTGGAAATCGCCCAGTTTCCGCTCGACCAGCAGGAGGGCCAGTTTGAGCTGGAGCTGGAGATAGTCGATACCAAAGGTAGCTTTTACGGTATTTTCAAATACAACACCGACCTGTTCAGCGCCGCACAAATGGCCCAGTTGAGCGCTCACCTGCAGCAATTACTGGAGGCCATAGTAGCTGCGCCAGAAGCGGGAATTGGCCAACTGCACATGATTACCCAGGGCGAGCTGGAACAGCTGGCGCGCTGGAATGACACAGCGGTCGAATACCAGCCACACACCAGCCTGCACCAGTTGATTGAGACCCAGGTGACGCGCAGCCC
>CBINKF010000412.1:0-3607 GCA_966251115.1 uncultured Cellvibrio sp. | reverse complement strand
CCACAGCATTGTCTTCGGTCACCCCGCCCCAGTTGGTGTTGACGCGCACCGGGCGCTGGTCGCGCGGGCCTATACCGTCGCGCCAGTGGTATTCGTCGGCAAAACAGCCGCCGGGCCAGCGCACCAGGGGCACATGCATCGCTTTGAGCGCACCCACCACATCTTTGCGCCAGCCGCGCACATTGGGGATTTTGGAGTCGGGGCCGACCCACATACCTTCGTAAATACCACGTCCCAGGTGTTCGGCAAACTGGCCGTAAACCGCTTTGTTGATAACCGGCCCCGGCTGGGTGATTTCAATGGTGGCCGAGGTATCGGCGTGGGCCAGCTGAATTGCGCCCAAACCCAGTACCAAGGGTAAAAAAAATCGCTGCGTGATTGCCTTCATGATTGCCTCCGAATTGTTATGGCTATTGTGGTGACCAGAGGATAGCGATATTAGGTATTATTGTCCTACAAATTAACTTTTATTTTCATAAGGGCTGGCGCTCACAAAAAACGGGCGCCGAAGCGCCCGTTTTAATCCCGCAACACCTTGCGCGATCTACTTGCCGTTAACATCCAGCACTTGCTTGGGCAAACGCACTTTGACACTCGTCTGAGGCTCAGTGGCGGACTTTGCGAGTATCACTTCGTAATCACCTTTTTCCACGTGCCAGGTTTTATCCTTGCTGTGGTACATGGCCAGCAGACGCGGGTCAACGCTCAGGGTCACGCTGGTGCTTTCACCGGGTTTCAAATCAACCTTTTTAAAGCCACCCAAGCGCTTGGGGGCTTCCCATTTGGCTTTTACCGGTGCCACATACACCTGGGCCACATCCTTACCCGCGACCGCGCCGGTGTTTTTAATGGAGAAGCTCACATTCAGTTGGCCTTTGACCACCTCGGCTTTCAGGTCGCTATAGGCAAACTCGGTGTAGGACAGGCCGTGACCAAAGGGGAACAGCGGTTTCATGCCTTTAAGGTCAAACCACTTGTAACCCACGGCGGCACCCTCGGTGCTGTAATCCACATCGAAGCGCATGGATTCATTTTTCGGGGCGCCATCGAGCGCCGGGCGCGGCAGTTGTTTTTCCGATACCGGGAAGGTGGCTGGCAGGTGACCGGAAGGGTTAACCTCGCCAAAGAGCACGCGACCAATGGCTTCACCACCGGCGGTGCCGGGATACCAGGCCTCCACTATCGAACCTACCTGATCCACCCAGGGCATGGTTACCGGGCCACCGGTTTCTAGGACCACAACGGTTTTCGGGTTGGCTTTGACCACCGCGGCAATCAGCGCATCCTGATTATCGGGCAGGCTCAGGTTAAGCGCATCGACCGATTCTCCGGTCCATTGGTTGGCAAACAGCACCACCACATCACTCTCGGCCGCCAGTTTGGACGCAGCGGCCAGATCGGTACCCGAGGCATAGCTGACTTTGGCATCGGGCGCGCGCTTGGCAATCGCCTTCATGGGCGAGGATGGATAAAACATGATGGGGCCTGGCCAGGTAGCCGGCAGCAAGCCTTTAACCGCCATGCCTCCGCGTGGGTAAACCAGCGATGAACCACCACCCGCAGGTACACCGGCGTCGGCGTGGGCGCCAATCACAGCAATCTTTTTGTAGCTGTTGGTCAAAGGCAGCAGCTTGCCGGTGTTCTTCAACAACACCATGCCCTCTTCCGAGTCGGTTTGGGTGACCTTGGCATGGGCATCCCAATCGATATTTTTAGTGGGACCAACGGGCTGATCCACCAGGCCGTGCTCAAACATGGCGTAGAGCACGCGGCTTGCCATATCATCCAGACGGGTTTCAGACACCCAACCATTCATAACCGCCTCTTTCAAGGCCGTGCCAAAGTATTCCGACTGGTCAAAGGGAATACCCGATTGCTGATCCAGGCCGGCGTTGGCGGCGGGGACGGTACTGTGGGTCGCACCCCAGTCGGACATCACAAAACCTTTAAAGCCCCAGTCGGTTTTTAGCACTTGGTTGAGCAGATAGTCGTTTTCACAAGCATAGTGGCCGTTAACACGGTTGTAGGCACACATCACCGAGCCGGGCTTGCCTTTCTCATTGGCGATTTGCAGTGCAAGCAAGTCGGACATGCGCGCCACATCGTCTTCGATTTTAACGTTGAGGTGGAAGCGGCCAGTCTCCTGGTCATTAAAGGCAAAGTGCTTGAGGGTAGAAATCACATGCTGGGATTGAATACCGCTAATTTGCGCGCCCACCAAAGTGCCCGCCAGCAGTGGATCTTCACCGGCATACTCAAAGTTACGGCCATTGCGCGGCTCGCGCATAATATTTACACCACCAGCGAGCATCACGTTAAAACCGTATTCGCGCGCTTCGTTACCGATCATGGCACCACCGGCAAAGCCCACCTCCGGGTTCCAGGTGGCAGCGGTATTCAGGCCTGAGGGCAAGGCGGTGGCTTCACACACATCGGGGCCCACCTGGCTGGCAACACCCAGGCCGGCGTCGGTTTCCCACAGGTTGGGGATGCCCAGGCGGGGAACGCCATAAATAAAGCCAGCCGACTGCGCATAGGATTCCGCCGGGCGTTTAAAGTTTTTCCACAGGGCATCGGTACCGAAATAGCCGAACACCAGCTTCAGCTTTTCGTCCATAGTCATTTCTTTTAATACCGCCTGGGTGCGGGCGTCAGCGCTCAGGCTGGTATTCATCCAGGCTTTATCGGCCAACTCCGCTTTGGATGGCATAGCCGTATCACCGTAGGCCAGGCTCGCGCTGCCGAGTGCACAGGCCAGCGCCAGGGTGCTGAGTTTTACATTGAGTTTCATCATCTTGTCCTCGAGCTGTTTATTGTCTTGTTAGATAGTGTCATCCAGAGGCGAACTTCTATTAAATCGCCCGGAATGATAGTGCCTGAAGGGAAATTCCCCTAAAAATTAACGCATATTTACTCTGCACTTGGCGGCCACCAAAGGCCTTGAACAAAGTTTCACCAATAAGAATAAAATCACCAGCGGGAAGTGTTTAACCAGAGCTGAGGGGAAGCTATGCAAAAATGCGGATAACTACTCCTTAGCCGGGCTGGTCCACGCCTCCTTTGGTTAAAGTTTGCAGTTATTTAAGTTGATACCTGACTCTTATACCTATATCCAAAGACAGCCGCAGCTCTTCGGCGGTAATTTGCGGAGGAAAAAAACAACCGGAAATATGCGCCTGACAAAAACTGGCCCCCTCCAATTGGCAATTGCGAAAATCTATACCGCGCAAATCGGTGCCGCGAAAATAGGCATCGCGCAAGTCCAGGCCATCGGCGTCCAGCTCACGCAAATCCAGGCCGCGAAAATCCCCTCCGCGCAACTGCTCCTCCTTTATTTCACCCTTGGCTTTGCGCTGGTTAAATTCAGCCACCTTTTCGGCGCGCAGCAAAGCGTACATGGGGTTTTTATGCACTATGGGTTTGGACATAGCTTCCTCGCGGGCGGCTTCTTCGTAAAAAGGACGGTGCGGCATGAGCCTGACTCCCAATTCCAGTCAAGTTATTGAGTACAACTATAGACCATAAAAAATCCGCTGTTAGCCGCCTGGGCTGGGGGATTGGTATGATTTTTCTGCATTGCTTGGTTGGTATTTTCCGCCACTCGGGT
>CBINKF010000411.1:0-3607 GCA_966251115.1 uncultured Cellvibrio sp. | reverse complement strand
CAGGGTTACAGATTCGCTAAATCCCAACTCCTTCAGCGCTTTAATCACCTTAAATTCGGTGCTCTTGGCCTGGTTGCGGCTGAGTTTATCGGCTTTGGTCAGCAGCAGGTGCACGGCCATGTTCGAACTTTTGGCCCAGTGCAGCATGGTGGTGTCAAATTCCTGCAGCGGGTGGCGAATATCCATCAGCAGCACCAGGCCGCGCAGGCTGATTCGCTTTTGCAAATACTCGGATAAATCCCGCTGCCACTGCTCTTTAAGCTCGCGCGAAACCTTGGCGTAGCCGTAACCGGGCAAGTCCACCAAGCGCTGCTTATCGCTCAGCGCAAAGTAGTTAATCAACTGGGTGCGACCGGGGGTTTTACTGGTGCGCGCCAGGCGATGGTTATTGGTCAGGGCGTTGATGGCACTGGATTTACCGGCGTTGGAACGACCGGCAAAGGCCACCTCTACCCCTTCTTCCGGGGGGCATTGGCGAATGCTGGGGGCGCTGGTTAAAAACTGCGCTTTGCCGAAGTTGATCTCAGTGGACATAAAAACCCTTCAAAATGGTGTGTTATTAGCGCGTTGGTATATAATGCCGCCCGCCTGAAAGGGGCCAAATGCGCGCCGAGGGGCAGAATTGTAGCTGGTTGGCAGGTCCTTACGCGAACTTTACGCGTATATGGTTATTATTCACCGCCATCAGATTCCTCTCGGGAGCCCTCAGGGGAAAGACGCTTTCAACTAAAGATTTATCTTTCAACCGGATTAGCCAATGAAAAATATCCTAAGCAATGCATTATTTTCAGTCGGGTTAGCAGTGATTGCACAGGGCGCACTGGCTAATGGAGATGACAAGATTATGGGCGACGCGGCGGCCGGCGCGGCCAAAGCTGCTGTGTGTGGCGCGTGCCATGGCAGCGATGGCAACAGCATGGCGGCTACCTTCCCCAAACTGGCTGGCCAGGGTGAAAAGTATCTGCTCAAGCAAATCCATGACATTAAAGCCTGGGATAAAGAAACCGATCCAGCCAAAAAAGCCAAAACTGGCCGCGTGGTACTGGAGATGACCGGTATTCTGACCAGCCTGAGCGAGCAGGACATGGCGGATATTGCCGCCTATTTCTCCAGCCAAAACACTCAGCTTTCGGGCTCCAAAAAAGAACAAGTGCAACTGAATAGTGGCATTATGACCGACGCCCTGGAGCTGGGTCGTCGCACCTTCCGCGCCGGTAACCCATCAGCGGGCATCCCCGCCTGTACTGGCTGTCACAACCCCAATGGCCTGGGCAACGCCTCTGCCGGTTTCCCCCGTTTGAGCGGCCAGCACCCGGAGTACATCGAGAAGCAACTGCGCGCCTTCCGCGCTGGTGACCGCACCAACGATGGCGACCAGATGACCATGCGTTCAGTTGCCGAAAAAATGAGTGATGCCGAAATTAAAGCTCTGGCAAACTACATCGCCGGCCTTAACTAAGCTGAGCCGCGAGCTAATTAGCCGATAGGTGAGTAAGATAGGCGAGTAAAAAGGCGACCCAGGTCGCCTTTTTTGTAGCTGGGTTATACGCAAGCTTTACAGTTGTTCAGTTCAAGTTCGAAAATTCGGCATTAGTATTGAACTCCCGATGGGGTTCCCTGACTAAGTTCCGCAGCGAAACGCTTTAAGCCTATAACGAGAGAGGAATAAATATGCGAGTTTTGGCCGCCCTGTTGGGCTTGATGATGTCCCTGGTTGCTTGCGCCGGTGAAAACAGTGCTTCAAGCGCACCTAAAGAATACCTGGAGGGTGAGCACTACACGCTGCTGGAACAGCCAGTGCACACAGCTGACCCCAGCAAGATTGAAGTGGCGGAAGTTTTCTCCTACCACTGCCCCCACTGCTTCCACTTTGAACCTATGTTGCAAGCCTGGGCCGCCAAGCAGCCCGCCGATGTCTACCTGGTGCAAACCCATGCCAACTGGGCACCGTTTATGGCACCTTTAATTCGCGGTTACTACACCTCAGTTGCGCTGCATATCAAAGAAAAGACCCACGAAGCGGTCTTTAAGGCCTTTCACATAGAGAAAAAGCAATTCCAAACCCCGCAGGATTGGGCCGACTTCTTTGCCAATTACGGCATTCCCAAAGAGAAGACTCTGGCTACTTATAATTCCTTTGGCGTGGACAGTATGATCAAACAGGCTGAAGCGCGCGCGCGCAGCTACAAGATCACCGGTACACCGGAGATGGTAGTTGATGGTCGCTATCACATCAGCTCGCGCCTTGAAGGCGGTCAGGAGGAAATGCTGAAAGTGGCTGATTTCCTGATTGCCAAGGTGCGCGCTGAACGCGCTGCCGCCGGCAGTTCGCCCAAGCCCTAATTTACGCGTGATAAAAACCCGCCCGGCCCAGGCCCGGCGGGTTTTTTAATTTTAAGGGCGCGTAAAACCCCGGCGGCTATACTGCAAGAGTTTTAATTCCCTATTTCCGTGACTATGGCCACCTCAAACGACAACAAGCAAAACTGGCGAGAAAAATACCTGAGTGCACTCGACGAGCAGGAGCAGCAGGAACAAGCCCACCGGGCGCAGTTGGATATGCTGCGCCGCGCCCTGGTTAGGGTTAGTCTGGCGGCGGATGGCCAGGATGATGGGCTCGACCAGCTGCTGGGCCAGCTGCGCGAGCAGTTGCGCGCGAATCAAGCACAACTGGAGCCGCTCCTGCCGCGCCTGGAGGCTGCGACTCTGGCATTTGAGCAAAAGCGCAAAGACACAGGTTTGGAAGTGCGCGATGCGCTGGGCCAGAGTCTGCGCCGGCTACTGCAATTCAGGTTGTCGCGCAGCGTAAAAAAATCGCTACAGGATTACTTGGATCAGCTGCCCGCGCGGGTGCAAAAAATTCGTCTCTACCCAGCCCTGTTGCAGCAATTGGCGGCGATCCAGGAGCAGGCGCTGGCGGATATCCAACAGCCCAAGACTGGCCTGCTCGACAAAATATTGGGTGGTAAAGGCAGCCAGGCGGCTGCAGTCGACGAGCAGCTATCAGATACTCTGGAGCAGTCGGCTGCTAAGCAGAGCTACCAACCCGAAACCTCGCCAGCCGCTGTGCCAGCGCAGATTTCAATCAGCCCAAGCGACAGCAATTTGCTACAGGATTTGCGTAGGCTGGTGGAGGATTTTCTCGCGCAACTGTAACAGGCCCCGGGCCTGGCAGCTGAGGTGAGCGGCCTGCGCGCTAGCTTGGCACAACTGGGCGAAGCGCATCAGGTTGACAACGGGCGCCAGCAACTGCTCGATGCCATAGGGCGCATGCGCCATTTGGTTACCCAGGCCTACCTGGTGGCCAATCAGGCCTTCGCCAGTTACCTCAATGCCGTTAATGGCGAGTTGGCCGATATCTATGCCCTGCTGGGTGGCGCGGTGCAACATTCGGATCAACGCCAGGCCGCGTCGCGTCAATTACAGGCCGAGATGATGCGCGAAATGAGCGACCTGGAGCAGCAGGCCAGTAATGCCTCCGACCTCAACCAGTTAAAAAGTCAGGTCAAATCCCAGCTGGGCAATATTCGCCAGGCGCTGGATAAATACCAGCAGACCGAGCAGAGCCAGCAACAACTGTCGCAGCAGCTCAACAGCCTGGGCGAAA
>CBINKF010000410.1:0-3611 GCA_966251115.1 uncultured Cellvibrio sp. | reverse complement strand
CACCAGCGGGTTTGGCTGGCGGCGATCGACAATCGCCTGGGCAAACGCGAAGAGCGCTTCGCGGGTGCCATTCACGGGCAGCACATGCTGGTCAGCGGTAAAAGTACCGGCATTGAGTTTAAAACGCTTGCTTGTCCAGTCGGCAATCGCCTGGCGCAATTCGGGCAGCCCCTTGGTGGTGGGGTAGTTGGACAGCTTGCTCAAATTGCTGACTAAGGTATCCAGTACAAACTGCGGCGGCTGGTGCTTGGGTTCGCCTATGGACAGGAAAATATCCTTTAATTGCTCAGGCGCGCTCACCGCCGCCTTGAGCGCGGCGAGTTTTTCAAAAGGGTAGGGGTGGAGTTGCTGTAAATCCGGGTTCATAACTGGTTCGCTGATTAAATTTTATCGACGCGTTTATCTAATTGTTCGCAGATTTCCTGCTGCAGTTTTTGGCACAGCTCCGGGTCGGCCAGAGGTTTGCCCTCGGGGTCGGCAATAAAGAAAATATCCTCAACCCGTTCGCCCAGGGTGGCGATTTTGGCGTTGAGCAATTGGATATCAAAATCCATAAACACCTTGCCGATACAGGCTAAAAGGCCGGGGCGGTCGGGGCTGATAACTTCCAGTACAGTGCAGTTGCGAATGCTGTCGGTGCTGAGCGAGGTGCGTGTGGGCATGGCGAAATATTTGAGACGGCGCGGCGTGCGGCGGCCCATCACTTCGCGGTAGTTGCCGGCTAGGCTCAGTTCCTCTTGCAGTGCCTGCTGAATTTGCTTGTGCTGCGCCGGGTTGTTGCCCAGGGGTTCGCCATCCTGGTTGAGCACAAAGAAGGTATCTATGGTGTAGCCGGAGTTGGAGCTGTAAATCTTGGCGTCCTGAATATTGAGGTTGAGTTGCGCCAGCGCCGAGGCGGCGGCGACAAACACATTTTTTTGATCGCGGCTGTAAATAAAAATCTGGGTGGCGCCGGCCAGTTCCTTATTGCTGGTTTTTTTAATTAACACCAGGGGCTGATCGTTAGTGCGCTCCGCAATGGCCTTGGTGTGCCAGGCGATATCCATAAAGCTTTCGCGCAGAAAGTAGTCTTCGCCCATATCGCCCCAAATGGCGAGCACCTGCTCTTTGTTCAAGCCCTTGCGCGCCAGTTTGCGGATGGCGGCTTTTTGGGTCTCGTCAATTAAGTCCTGTTTGTCGACGTTATTTTCCAGGCCGCGACGCAGGGCGCGGCGCGTGTCCATATAGAGTTGACGCAACAAGCTGGCGCGCCAGGTATTCCACAGCTCTTTGTTGGTGCCGTTGATATCCGCCACGGTTAAGCAGTAGAGGTAATCCAGGTGCATCTGGTCGCCGACTTGCAGGGCGAATTTGTGGATGATATCCGGGTCGGAAATATCCTGCTTTTGCGCGACGGCGGACATCAGTAAATGCTTTTCTACCAACCAGCAAATCAAGCGGGTTTCGCGCGGCGAAATGCTGTGGCGTCTGCAAAACTCTTCCGCATCCACGGCGCCCAGGGTGGAGTGATCGCCGCCGCGCCCTTTGCCAATATCATGGTAGAGGCCGGCGATATAAAGCAGTTCCATTTTGGGCAGGCGCGTCATCACATGGGCGGCGACCGGGAAATTGTCTTTGGCCGAAGGCAGCAAAAAGTCGCACATGTTCTGCACCACTTTTAAGGTGTGTGCATCCACGGTGTAAATGTGGAAAAGGTCGTGCTGCATCTGCCCGGTCACCAATCCGAACTCGGGTAGATATAAACCCAAAAGGCCGTAGCGCGACATGCGTTTCAGCTGCTCGACCAAACCTGCCGGGTGTTGCATGAGTTTGATAAATAGCGCGGTGTTTTTGGGATTGCTGCGGAAATTGTCATCGATTAAATGGCGGCTCTCGCGAATCCAGCGAATGGTGGAGGCGCGCACCCCCTGGATTTGTGGGTTTTGCGCCATAAGCACAAACATTTCCAGCAGCGCCGAGGGGTTTTCCTCAAACACATAGGTGTGAGTTGCCTCGATATAGTTATCGCGCAACTGGAAGCGCTCATTGATCGACACCACGGATTTGCTCTGGCCGCGCTGCAGGATGGCCTCGGACAAAAACTGCAGAACCACATCGTTTAACTCGCGCAGCGCCAGCACGGTGCGATAGTAGCGGTGCATAAACTGTTCAACCGCCAAGCCTTCGTGGCTGTCGCGGTAGCCAAACAGCTTGGCGATTTCGCGCTGGTAATCAAACAGCAGGCGCTCTTCGGGGCGTTTGGCCACCATGTGTAGCGCGTAGCGCACGCGCCACAAATATTCTTCCCCCGAGTTGAGTAGTGAAAACTCTTCGTCGGTAAAAAAGCCTTTGCCCTCTAGCTGTTTAAGTGTGCGCACACCAAAAAAGCGCTTGGTAACCCAGCTGATGGTTTGAATATCGCGCAGACCGCCGGGTGCGTTTTTGATGTTGGGTTCGAGGTTGTACTCGGTATCGTTGTATTTTTTGTGGCGCTCTATCTGCTCGTCGAATTTTGCGCGGTAAAAATCTTCGGCGCTCCAGATTTTTTCGGGCGCCGACTCTTGTAGTAATTCATGGCGCAAACTCTGGTCGCCCACCAGGGTGCGCGACTCCATAATGTTGGTGGCAACGGTGATGTCGCTGCGCGCTATGTCGATAGTCTGCTTGACGGTGCGCACGCTGCTGCCAATTTCCAGGCCTATATCCCACAGCAGGGTGAGGAAGCGCTCGATATTGTCTTTGCAATTATCAAAGACTTCGGCGCGATGCAAAATAAGCAGGTCGATATCAGAGCAGGGATGCAACTCGCCGCGACCATAGCCACCCACAGCTTCCAGGCTGATACTGTCGGGCCAGTCAAATTGGAACCAGGCGTAGTGAAGAATGCAGTCGATAAAGAGTGCACGCTCGTAGACCAGGGTGCGTATGTCCTCGCCCTCTTCAAAACGGCGATTGAACTGGACATTGGCTCCCGTCAGCGCATCCTTAAAAACGGGAATGACCGGTTTCTCCGCCAGGGCGCGTCTAAAACGGCTTTGGTCGAAAAAGAACAGAGGGCGTTCAAAGTAGGGCACCGTGAGCATCGACATAAACTGGCGGAATTCCTCGGGAGGGCTGGTGTGGTTGAGTCACTCGTCCGGTTAAAAAAGCGGGCCGGCGTTGCGAGTATCAGCGCCGGCCCCTTTATAAGGTATTTAGATTAAATAATTTCGCCGCTACGCAGGGTTAAAACCTCAACGCCGTCTTTGGTCACCACCATGGTGTGCTCCCACTGGGCGGAGAGTCGACCGTCTTTGGTTTCTACGGTCCAGCCATCGGACTTGAGTTTGGTGTTGGGCTTGCCGGCGTTGATCATGGGCTCAATGGTGAAGCACATGCCTTCTTTTAACTCCATGCCGGTGCCCGGGCGACCGTAATGGAGGATTTGCGGCTCTTCATGGAAAACCTTGCCGATGCCGTGACCGCAGTATTCGCGCACCACCGAGTAGTAGTTGCCCTCGGCGTGTTGCTGGATCACATGGCCAATATCACCCAGGCGACAGCCGGGTTTGACCAGCTTGATCGCCTTGTACATGCACTCCTGGGTAACTTGCACCAGGCGCTCGGCGTGGGGTGCCGGGCGCCGCGTCCTC
>CBINKF010000409.1:0-3612 GCA_966251115.1 uncultured Cellvibrio sp. | reverse complement strand
GCGCGGCGGTTGGACCCATTTGTACAACAACTATTACGATGGCATCACCAGCTCGGGCATCAACGTGCGCCAGGCCGGTTACACACTGATTGAAAACAACTGGTTCCAAAACGCAGTCAACCCGGTGACCTGTCGTTACGACGATAGCAACTGCGGCTTCTGGGACCTGCGCAACAACAACATCACCAATCCCGGCGACTTTGCCACTTACAACATCACCTGGACCAGCGGCGGCACCATCGACGCCACCAATTGGACCACCACCGCACCTTTTCCCATCAGCTTGCCTTACAGCTATTCACCGGTGAGCGCTCAGTGCGTTAAAGATCACCTGGAATCTGTGGCTGGCGTTGGTAAAAATGGCGCAACCCTGTTGGCTTCTGCCTGCGGTGCAACTTCATCGTCCAGCTCGGTAACCAGTTCATCCTCAAGCTCGGTAACCAGTTCATCCTCAAGCTCGGTTGCCAGCTCCTCATCCAGTGTGGTTTCGAGTTCCAGCAGCTCAGTGGTTTCCAGCTCCAGTGTGGCCAGCTCGTCAAGCTCGAGTACAGAAACTCCACCGGTATTGAGCGGCACAGGCGATTACCCTAACGGCTTCTCCAAGTGCGCCGACCTGGGCGAAACCTGTAGTGTCACCAAAGGAACAGGTTGGGTGGCTTTTGGTCGCAAAGGCAAGTGGGTGCTTAAACACATTGCTGTTCCCGGTTCGCTGGCGTGCACTGTGGCCACCTTTGGTTCAGACCCACAGGGCAACCCCAACAAGTGTTCATTTCAAAACTGATTAATTGACGTTCAAAAAAACCCGGCGCAAGTGCCGGGTTTTTTATTTGCATCAAACGGCATTTAAAAAATTTTGAAAAAATTGCGCGGCGCCGCGCCTTATTTTTTTAGCAAGGGCTTAAACAAACCATAGCGCCAATTGCGCATCGCAAACACCAGGCTGACGCCATGTCGCTGTGCCAGGGGCAGGCTGGTATCCTGCTGATTCAACTCTTCAAACTCGCGCGCAAAGCGTTTAAGTTTGCGCTGAAACTCCAGGTTGCTGGCGGGGGACAACATGCCATTCAATACCAACAGCAACTCCCCTTCACCTTCAAAACGCGAGCTGAAAAATTCCTGGGCCAGTTTTTCCTGAAAGAAGGTTTGAATGGGGCCGGCCTCGCGCCAGCTAAAGTTGGGGGCGACACGCAGCTTGATTTTATTTTTAGGCAAGAGCTCGATGATTTTAAGCCGGTCCAGGCGAATCAGCTTTTGCAGGCACTCGCTCTCACTGAGTTTGTACCAGTCAAGAATGTCCTGCATTGTCCAGCGATTCAACACACACACGGTGATTAACAACAAGGTTAAATCGCGGGTGATCTCCTCCTCCTGCTCCTGACTTAGCTGTTGCAGTTGCGGCTGCTGCTCGTTCATGAACTGCACCAAATCGGAGATTTCCATTTGCATTAGCAGGCAAATTTGTTCCAAGCGCTGCAGCGAGAGCTGCTGCTCGGAAAACAGCCGCTTGACGCTGGCTTCGGTAAGCTGCAAGTGCTCCGCCACCTGGGCATAGGTCAGGCCATGGCTCTTAAGGGCTTTTTTAAGGGCGCCAAACAGGCTGTTTATTTGGGGCATGATGATACTCAGCTGTTTTTTACAGGTTTTTAAGGCTTAACCTTATAAAAGGTAGCAAATATTAATACTATATCGCCATATAAATTCCACTATTGATAAAAAAGTGGAAACATTTGCAGGCCTTGGGCATGCTGGCCGAGCTTTAACAACCGGCTGCTGCCCCTGGTTTGTGGGCTGACCATGGAAGCCGATTAAACTTCCGCTGAAAGGAGATAACTCACTGTGCTGCAACTCTTTCGCATTAAAGGTTTTGTGCCTTACCTGCTGGTGTTGTTTGTTAACGCCTTTATCGATTTGGGTCACAAAATCGTCATTCAAAATACCCTCTTTAAAATCTACGAAGGCAATACCCAGGTAGTACTGACGGCGCTGGTCAATGCGCTGATTTTAATTCCCTTTATTTTATTGTTTTCCCCCGCCGGCTTTATCTCGGACAAATACGCCAAACACAAAGTCATGCGCTACAGCGCCTGGGTTGCCCTGGCGGCCGTCATCGTCATCCTTATTGCCTATTACCAGGGCTGGTTCTGGTTGGCGTTTGCCATGACACTGATGCTGGGCATTCAGGCCGCCATCTATTCACCGGCAAAGTACGGTTACATCCGCGAGCTGGTGGGCGATGTCAATCTCGCCGGCGCCAATGGCATAGTTCAGGCCCTAACCATAGTTTCCATCCTCAGCAGCACGTTTGTTTTCTCGGCATTTTTTGAACACCTGCTTAAGGGCTTGGCACTCACCGATGCCCATTCCATCATCACCCAGATAGCGCCGCTGGGTTGGGCCCTGGTGGCCTTTACCTTGCTGGAACTCTGGATGACTTATCAGCTACCGGATCGCGAATCATCAAAATTAAAACCAGAGATCGAGCGAGGCCAGCCGGAATTTAAATTGCGCCGCTATGTGAGTGGTGGCTACCTTCAGCACAATCTGAAAACCCTGGCAGCCAAGCGGGCTATCTGGTTATCCATTGTTGGGCTCACACTGTTTTGGGCAATTTCCCAGGCGGTTCTGGCTTCCTTTCCCGCCTTTGCCAAAGAAGTTCTGCACGAACAAAGCACACTGGTAATCCAGGGGATTCTCGCCTGCACCGGTATTGGCATAGTGATCGGCTCACTGGTCGCCGGCAAATTATCTAAAAATTATATTGAGCTGGGTTTAATTCCCGTAGGTGCAACGGGTTTTGCACTGCTGCTGGGTTTATTGCCGGCACTGGATTCGCGTTTCGCTATGGCCATGACCTTTTTGGGCCTGGGTGTCCTGGGCGGCTTGTTTATTATTCCGCTCAACGCGCTGATTCAATACCACGCCAAAGCCGAAGAGGCGGGAACCGTATTGGCGGGCAATAACTGGGTGCAAAACATCGGCATGATCGCCTTCCTCGGCTTAACCATGCTGCTCGCCAGCCTGGGATTAAGCAGTGCAAAATTATTTGTGATTTTAATGCTGGTGGCCTTGGCGGGCGCACTGTTCACCATCTACGAGTTGCCCCACTCACTTACGCGCATAGGCGCAGCCTTTTTAGTGCAGGGCAAATACAAAGTCAGCGTGCTAGGTTTTGAAAACCTGCCCAAGTCCGGCGGCGCGCTGCTGCTGGGCAACCACATCAGTTGGATTGATTGGGCCATGGTGCAAATCGCCTGCCCGCGCCCGGTACGCTTTGTGATGCTGCGCTCTATTTACGAACAGTGGTATTTAAAACCTATTTTTAAATTGTTCGGGGTAATTCCCATCAGCAGCGGCCAGAGCAAAGAGTCGCTGCAAAAAATAAATGAATTGCTTAAAGCAGGGGAGGTTGTCTGCCTCTTTCCCGAGGGCGCGATCAGTCGCACCGGCGCCCTGGGGCAGTTCCACACTGGATTTGAGCGCGTGGCGGAAGGCGTTGAGGGTATGGTGCACATCAGCGACCTCAGTGCGGAGAAAAGGCTCAACCATCCCGCCGACATGCTGCGCGTCGGGCAAGTGGTGAAGGCGCAAGTCCTCGCCATCGATCGCGACAAA
>CBINKF010000408.1:0-3613 GCA_966251115.1 uncultured Cellvibrio sp. | reverse complement strand
TCATTAGCAGGCGTTACCCCAATCACTACAGTGCTGGTCGTTGTTCCACCTTGACCATCGCTGACAGTTACAACAAACGAATCGCTGCCGTTGTAGTTAAGTGATGGAGTATAGGTGTATGCACCTGTGGCTGGATTGAGTACCAGGGTACCATGGCTAGGGGTAGTCGATAGGCTGTAACTGAGGCTGTCGGCGTCCACATCCGTCGCCACAATATTGCCCGTTACCGGGGTATCTTCCTGGGTAGATATATTTTGATCACTCGTCACTGGGGCGTCATTAACCGGTGCGACTCCAACAGCAACGGTGCTGGTTGTTGTACCGCCCTGGCCGTCACTTACCGTAATAACAAAACTGTCGCTGCCGTTGTAATTAGCGTTGGGGGTATAGGTAAAAGCCCCGGTATTCGGGTTGAGCACCAAGCTTCCATTGGCGGGATTGGTAGTCAGTGTATAGCTCAGGCTATCGCCATCCACATCGCCAGCAACTACCTGACCTGAAATCGGTGTGTCTTCATTGGTGGTAAGGTCCAAATCGCGCGTGGCAGGTGCATCGTTCACAGGGTTAACGCCCACACTAACCTGACCAACACTGGTGTTGCCATGGCCATCGGTCACTGTAACGCTAAAGCTATCGGCGCCGTTGTAATCGGTGTTGGGGGTATAGACGAATTGGCCGGTAGCTGTGTTTAACTCCAAAGTGCCGTGTAGCGGTGCGGCATTAATGCCATAGGTGAGCGGCTCGCCTTCCAGGTCAGAGGCATCGACGCGACCAAAGAGCACCTGATCTTCATCAACAGACAAATTTTGATCGCCAACATCCGGCGCCTGGTTGGCAAGAAGGTTCTGGCCGGTGTCCTCAGGTTGATTAAGTGTGGGTTGCTCTGCAGTGCTAAATTGAAATGATTGAGCGTCAGTTTGCTCCAGCACACGAGCCAACTGTACAAAGTCGTGACCTTCGTTGCCGGAGGAGCCACCACCCGAGCTTCCCGCTGCGGTTTCTTCCAGGTTGTCCAGCAAATCGCCGCCCTGATTCAATACGGTCATTGCCTGCTGGACAGAGCCATCATCCAACTTGGCCTCGTCTTCGGTAGTTGCCGTCTGCAAGTTCAGGTCGCGGCTCATAGCCACTTCCTGGCCGCCGTTAATGGCGATGGTATCGCCCTGGCCAAACTCCAATTCGACACGCGCACCCTGTGCGGTTACAAGGATTTCACCCTCGTTTAACACCGCGCCCAAGCTCAGCGGGCGCATGGTGCCATCGGCGGCTTTGGCCCAGGCTTGTCCTTGAATAAAGGCGACTGTTGCAACGGCGTTGGTCATACTGGCTCCTGAATCGCAATTTATGCGTGAAAATGGCGAGTAATCCGATAAATCGGGATTACTCCAATTGGATGCAATTCTAGGAAAAGATGAAACTTACGCCATTGTACTTATGGACAATATAGGAGGGTTCTTTTAGAACAAATTGAAATAGATTTTGAGATGTTTTAGCAAAAAAGTGCGAATCAGTTCGCATTTTTACCGGAGAGGACCAAAACCAGTTGCAGCCTATCCCGGACGTTAAGCTTGTCGAACACTGCCCCCAGGTGCGCTTTAACTGTTCGCTCGGTAATCTCCAGCTCGCGCGCCACCTCTTTGTTGGTTTTACCTGCAGCCACAGCTTCGGCAACCCGCCGTTCTCGCTGGGTAAGCTGGGAAAGATCAACCTGGGGAGTGGGAGGTAATTGTCTGGCAGTCGCAGTAATCAGCTGGCGCATTAAATCGGAGCCTAACCAGAGACCAGCGGCGGTCACCACAGTAACCACCTGCTGTAAAACCTCCGGCACGGCCAAATAGTGGAGATAGCCACTGGCACCTGCCTCCAGGGCCGCACGCGCCTCCTGCGGGCTCTCCACCCCGGTAAGGGCAATTACCCGGGTTCCCGAGGTCGCCAATTGGCTCACTAAGCTCAAGCTTTTGGCATCCACCAGAAGCACCCACAGCAATGCCCCCTGGGGGATTATGCCGGGCAGACTTTCGCTTTCGCGCACTCGTTCCAGGGCTTGATGCCAACGCGGGGAACTTATGTTTTTCGGGGTGATAAAAATATGTTCCATCAGCGTTCGGTCAAGGCATTTTGTTTGGCGCGCAGCACGGGCTTTAGCAAATAGGAGAGCACTGTCTTCTTGCCGGTAAGAATATCCACCTGCGTCATCATGCCAGGAATAATCGGCAATTTTGGATCAAACCCGGTGCGATCCGTGCGCACTCTTACAATGTAGTAGGTGCGATCCTTTTCGTCGGTAATCGCGTCCGGGCTGATCAACTCCACAGTGCCATTTAAGCCGCCGTAGATAACAAAATCGTAGGCAGTAAATTTAACTATGGCTTTTTGACCGGGATGCAAAAAAGCAATATCGCGCGGTGACACCTTGGCCTCCACCAACAGCTGGTCATCGAGCGGCACCATTTCAACCACTTCGCGCCCCGGTTGCACCACTCCGCCCACGGTATTGGTAAAAATGCGCTGAATAGTGCCGCGTACAGGCGCACGGATTTCGGAATATTTGATTTTATCGGCCAGACCGGTGCTGGTTTCGGAAAGTGCGGCGATTTTGCCTAACACTTCGGAGAGTTCATTGCGCCATTTATTCTTTTCATTCAATTCAGTTTCGCGCACCTTGCCCTGGGCCTCCTCCACCGCCAGCAACAAGCGCGACTCCTGGGCCTGCGCCTGCTCCTTATCGCCTTTAGCGCGCGCAACCTCACCCTCCAAGCGCAAAATTTCCACCTCGGAAATAGCGCCGCTACTCAACAGCGGACGGGTGACGTTTAACTCCTGGGTCGATAAATCCAGCGAGCGCGTCGCCTGGGTCAATTTGGCGCGCACTTCCTGCAGTTCCTGCTGGCGCTGATCCAGCTGACTCTGGGCAATGCTCAACTGCTCCTTCAATTCCTTGCGGTTTGAGTCATAGAGTTTATGCTCATGCTCAACAATATCCGGCGCTTCTTGGGCAATACCTTCCGGTACGGTAAATTCCTTATCTGATGTTAAGGCTTGCAAGCGCGAGGCACGCGCCTGTAAGGAGAGATATTCGGCGCGGTTTTCGCGAAAGCTGGAAATAAAACGGGTCGGATCAATTTTTAACAGCAAATCGCCTTTTTCCACGATTTGCCCCTCATGCACCAACACATCCTCAACAACACCACCGTCAAACGACTGCACCACTTGCAGCTGCGAAGAGGGAATTACCTTGCCCTCGCCACGAGCCACTTCGTCCACCGAGGCGAATGCCGACCAGAGCAACAGCAAAAACAATATCAACGCCATTAAGCGCAGCAGTGCGCGTGCGCGTATCGGCTCTTGCTGCAAACGCGCCCAATCGGCGTCGGCGACCCAATCCTGCGGTTGTTCGTGCAATGGTTGCAACCAACGCGCATAGGCTTTATCGATAATGCGGCTGGCGGGAATGCCCAATTTATTCAGCCAGCGACCAAGCGCATCAAAAAAACGTTTATCGATGGATGCCAACATCAGTTGGCCCTCCCGATTCGACCTTAACGCAGGGCTTCGACCACCTGTTCTTTGGGGCCATCGGCAACAATTTTGCCCGCATCAATCACAATGATGC
>CBINKF010000407.1:0-3616 GCA_966251115.1 uncultured Cellvibrio sp. | reverse complement strand
GTCGCTATAGTGGGCGCCTCGGGTTCGGGCAAATCGACGCTGCTGAATATTTTGGGTGGGCTGGATTTGCCCGATACCGGCAGTGTGCAAATTGCCGGCAAAAACCTGTCGAGCTTAAGCGCCGATGAACGCGGGCGGCTGCGCAACCGGTCCCTGGGTTTTGTCTATCAATTCCACCATCTGCTGCCAGAGTTTACCGCGCTGGAAAATGTGCTTATGCCGCTGCTGATTGGCAAGGTGCCTGTGAACACTGCGCGCCAAAATGCTACCGAGCTTTTGCAGCGGGTAGGTTTGGGGCATAGGTTGAACCATAAACCCTCGGAACTTTCCGGCGGCGAACGTCAACGGGTTGCTATAGCCCGGGCCCTGGTGACGCGTCCGGCGTGCGTGCTGATGGATGAGCCCACCGGCAATTTGGATCGCCAGGCGGCAGATTCAATTCAGGCGCTGATGCTGGAGCTTAATCGCGCTATTGGCACCAGCTTTGTGGTGGTCACGCACGACCCGCAACTGGCGGCGCGAATGGACAGAACCCTCACCTTGATTGACGGCAGCCTTCACGCTCAGGTGTCGGCCTAGGAATCGCCATGTTCAAAAGCTATGTATTTTTGCTCGGCTCGCGCTATGGCATGTCGCGCCGTCACAGTCAGTTGGTATCGTTTATTTCACGCTTGTCTACCGCCGGGTTGGTTATTGGGGTAGCGCTGCTGATTTTGGTGATGTCGATTATGAATGGCTTCGACCGCGACCTGCGCGAAAATATTCTCGGGATCATGCCTCAGGCCAGCCTGTACCACCGCGAGGCAATTGCCAACCCCGATCAACTTATCGCGCAACTTAAACAAGATCCGCGCGTCCTCGGTGCGTCGCCGTTTGTGCAAATCCACGGCCTACTCAGCTTGGGTAAGCAGGTGGCGCCAGTGGCACTTTTTGGGGTGGACCCGGCGCAAGAGCACAGCACCTCCAAACTGGAAAGCTACTTACCCTCCGGAACCTTTGAACAATTGGCGTCGGTTGATAACGGCATATTAATTGGTCGCGGGGTCGCCGATAAATTAGGCGCAGAGGTAGGCGATATGATTAGCCTGATTGTGCCTGCTGCCAACAGCGACTCGCAGCAGGCGCCGCGAGTAAAGGCGCTCCAGGTGGTGGCAGTAATTAACAGTCACACCGAAATTGATAATTCACTCGCGCTTATGTTGCTCGGCCAGGCTTCGGCGCTTTCGCCATATCCGGGGCGGGTGACCGGCATTCGCTTGAAAGTGGCGGACCTCTTTGCAGCTCCGGAAATTGTCTACGAGCTGGTCGGCAAGCTCCCTCCTGGCTATTACGGCTCCAGTTGGATGCGCACTCACGGTAACATCTACCAGGCCATTCAAATGTCTAAAAACATGGTGGGCATGCTGCTGTTTTTAATTATTGCGATTGCGGCCTTTAACCTGGTTTCGACACTGATTATGGTGGTGGTCGACAAGCAGGGCGATATCGCTATTTTGCGCACCATGGGGGCATCCACGCGCGAAATTATGGGCATATTTATGATTCAGGGGGGCTTGATCGGCACTATTGGGGCCGCTTTGGGGCTGGTGTTAGGCGCGGGCTTGTCGGCGGTAGTGACGCCTGCGGTGCAGTTGATCGAGAGGGTTTTTGGAATTCAGTTTTTGCATTCCGATGTGTATCCGATTTCCTACCTGCCATCGGATTTTCACCGGGGCGATGCACTTTATGTGGTGGTTATCGCTCTGGTAATCAGCTTTTTTGCCACGCTTTATCCCGCCTGGCGCGCGAGCCGGGTTCAACCGGCGGATGCACTCAGGTATGAATAACCCCGGCAAGTTTTGGGTTTAGGTTTTGGTAGTTTTGCGCTGGCGCTCTTTGCGTCTTTCCCAATTGCGACCCACGTTCCAGCGCCAGTAAAGCTGCATTAGCACATAACCCAGTGCGCCCAATATCAAACCCATCAACACCGAGCCAAGAATAAATGGCGGCAGCAGATGCCCCAGCTCGCGGCTGGCCCACTCCCACGACAGCTCAAATTGGAATTTGCCCGGCTGAACCTGTAACACCAGGCAGCCAAAGACATAGGCGATCCAGAAAAAGAACGGGATAGTTAGCGGGTTGGTAATCCAAACCAGTGCCACTGAAATGGGAAGGTTGCAACGAAAGTAGAGTGCAGCCACGGCTGCAATGGCCATTTGCCCCGGAACCGGTAGCGCAAAGGCGACAAAAATTCCCACAAAAAATGCGACAGAAACTGAGTGGCGATTCAGGTGGAAAAGGTTGGGGTCGTGGAGCAGATCACCCAGAAAATGCAGAGCGGGGTTGCTTTTTATCGCTGCAGGTGTGGGAAATAGCCGTTTAAGAAACTTGCGCGCCATGCTGGTATCAAACTACTGCGGGAAATTGGGCGGCATTATGCACTTAATCCCCGCCAAACACTATGTCTGGACCGGTTTACAGACGGCAATTTTCGCGTTAATTTGCGTTAATTACATTGGTCATCTGCCGCAAACTCGGGCAATCCATTTTACCAAGGACCGGATCTATGCTCCCTTCTCTCGGCGCGCTTTTGTGTCTTTCAGGCGGCCTATTGCTGGTTAGTTTTTGTCCCTGGTTGCCACCTCCCAATTTCTTGCCGGTGCTCGCGGGTATCGGTCTATTACTGCTCTGGCACTTTGCCCGAGGCTCCTGCTTGAATCTCTGTGGTTGGCTGCTGCTGGGCGTAAGTTGGGCGGTGCATTGGGGGCATTCGGCGTTGGAGCGGGAGCTTCCCCAGGCCTGGGAACAGCAGGTTCTTTGGGTGGAAGGTGAAGTGCAGGGGTTGCCCCAGGTCGATGAGGAGAAGGTTAGATTTGAGTTGGACCCGAACCTTATTCGCAGCGGCAGTAGCAGTTTACCAGCCCTGGCCAAACCGCCCCGGCGACTCCAGCTCAGTTGGTATTTCAACCAGGGCCACCCGCAGACGCTGCTGCCTGGCGAGCATTGGCGGCTGCAGGTAAAACTTAAACGCCCCCGTGGCTTTGTCAATTTCGGCGGGTTTGATTACCAGGCCTGGTTGCTCAGGCGCGGCCTGGGGGCCAGTGGTTATGTGTTGAGTGGCCAGGCTCTGGATAAACCCCCCACGTCTGCTGCGCGCAACACGCACATCAACAGGGTTTCTGTTAATGCGCGAATAAACCTTTGGCGCTACAACCTGCGCACCTGGCTGCTCAATAAGGCCGATCCGGAACAGGCGGGGGTGTTGCTCGCGCTGTTGATCGGTGATACCTCCCTGGTGGATAAACGCGCCTGGCAGCGGATGCTGCGCACCGGGACTAACCATTTAATCGCCATTTCGGGTTTACACATAGGGTTGTTGGCACTGGTAGGGCAATGGCTTGGCTTTTGGTGTGGGCGTCTGGTGCTGTTGCTTTGGGGGCGTTTTCCGGCGCAGGTTTACGGTTACTGGGGGGCGATGATTTTTGCCAGCTGTTACAGCGCCCTGGCGGGTTTTAATATTCCCACCTTGCGCACCCTGATCATGCTGGCAGTGTTTTATCTGGCCAGCCTGTTGCGGGTAAAGCTGGCGGCCAGCTATCTCTGGGGGTTGGCGCTGGTGTTGGTGCTTGTACTCGAC
>CBINKF010000406.1:0-3630 GCA_966251115.1 uncultured Cellvibrio sp. | reverse complement strand
AAGCCTCATTACGAGCAGCACATTATCGATGAGGATCAAATCGCCGCTCAGTACTACTCTAATCGCGGTATGGAGTTAGCCAACGCGGGCGAAACTCGCGCGGCATTCCTTAATTTGCGTAAAGCGCTCCTCCTCGATAAAAAGGCCAGCTATATCTGGAATAACCT
Source organism: uncultured Cellvibrio sp. (assembly GCA_966251115.1). Classification (GTDB taxonomy): domain Bacteria; phylum Pseudomonadota; class Gammaproteobacteria; order Pseudomonadales; family Cellvibrionaceae; genus Cellvibrio. The sequence continues at coordinate 3,463 of CBINKF010000406.1, read as the reverse complement.
GGGTAGCTACTATCGTCGCCTGGGTTACCTGCCGATGGCGGAGGCGGTGTATCTGCATGGTTGGGAATTAAACGCTAAAGATCCCAGCATAATGCACAACCTGGCCGGGCTTTATAAAGATCTGGGAAACACTGAGCGCAGTGCTTTCTTTTTGGAAAAAGTTAAGCGCCACCGCGAAGCCAACCCCTATTATCAGTATCAACTCGCGCGCGATTTAATTAGCGAAAAGCAGGATTATCAACAGGCGCGAGAACATATAGAGCGCTCCCTTAAGGCGGAAAAAAATGAACCGCGTTTTTACCAGTTGGCGACAGAGATATACGAGCACCTGGGGGAGAACAAGCTCGCCGAAAAAATGCGGGTTAAAGCGCGGGAGAGTGCGGCGGCAGACGGCGAATAACCAATTGGATACTGCCAACCTTTATACCCCATTTACGCAATACCGATTCGTTGATAATCGTATCCTCATCCACCAGCCACATCCAATCATCCACGTTTAACACCAGCGGTTTGTGCTGGTAATCGATTTGTAATTGATAATTGAGGTTCATGCTGTTGCCTGCCACCCGTGCTTTGCCATCACCGATAACATCACCGGCGCGCGCCACGTAGGTTTTTACGCTGCTATCGGTTGCTATTGGCTGACGCTTACCTGTCGGGCTGAGTGTCCATACGCGAGTCTGGATTTCACCGTCGTTAAACAAAAATTTTTCGTCCAGCTGCCCAACACCTTGATGCCAATGGGCGTTAATGCTCGCAGTAAAGTAGCGGATAACCTGCCCCGAACGATTTTTTACCACGCCCTGAGCAGTCAATTGCCCCTGAAAAAATTGCTCGGGTTGCAGCAGTGGGCGGTTGTGAGCGTAGTCGGCCAGGTTTTGGGTGGTGCAGGATGCAAGCATAATCAGTAAGCCGCCTAGCAATGTGGACAATACAAGTGATTTCATTGGAATCTGCCGTTTAAGCTTTTGGTGTTTTACGCGCGGCGCCGGTAAGTGGATCAATACTGGTAAAGATTATCCTTATCGGGCTAGACTCATGGGCATTTTCCAAGCCGATTAATCTACGGATATTTCCATATGAATCTTGATGTAGCAGACCTCGACCCCCAGCGTGTTTACCAGTTATTGGTGGGTGGTGTGGTGCCCAGGCCAATTGCCTGGATTAGCAGCCTGAGTGCTTCGGGAGTGCACAATTTGGCTCCCTATTCATTTTTTACCGTGGCCAGTTGCAATCCGCCGGTGCTGGCGATTACCCAGGTAAACCCGCGCGACAGAATTTTTAAGGACACTTTGACCAACCTCCAGGCCACGGGAGATGCCGTGGTGAATATTGTCAGTGCGGCGCAGGCAGAATTAATGAACCAGAGTTGTGGTGATTATCCTGCCGCTGCTTCTGAATTTGAGGCGGCAGCAATCGCCAGTGTGACCAGCGCAAAAGTGCGAGCCTTGGGGGTAGCCGCCGCACAGGTGCGCTACGAATGTCGCCTGCGTGAAGTAATAGAAGTTTCCAGTTTGCCCATGGGAGGGCGCATGATGTTGTTGGACGTAGTGCATATTTTTGTAAACGAACAGTGTCTTGACAATGGCAAGATTTCCCCTGCGGCGCTTGACGCTATTGGCAAAATGGGTGGTGATGGCTATTGCACAACGCGCGAACGTTTTGAATTGATGCGTCCGCAAATTACAAGAGGCTAGCTTTATGTCCCGGTTTTATGAATTTTCTGCACAGCGATTAAACGGTGAAAATCAGGCAATGGCTGAGTATGCCGGCAAGTTAGTGTTGGTGGTCAATACCGCCAGCCGCTGCGGCTTTACTCCCCAGTATGCGGGGCTGGAAAATCTTTATCGCGAATTTAAAGATCGGGGGTTGGTGGTTCTGGGGTTTCCCTGCAACCAGTTTGGTAAACAGGAGCCGGGTGATGCGGGCCAAATTGAACAGACCTGCTACATTAATTACGGCGTAAGCTTTCCGATGTTTGCCAAACTTGACGTGAATGGTGCGCGAGCGCATCCGCTATTTAACTGGTTAAAACAGGAGCTGCCTGGCTTTCCCGGCCGGGCTATTAAATGGAATTTCACTAAATTCCTGCTCAATAAAAAAGGGCAAGCGGTTAAACGCTTTGCCCCTTTTACCGCGCCAGAAAAACTGCGCGATATTATTCAGCGCGAGCTGAATAAATAATATCTAGCGGAAAAAAATTAAATAGAGCAAGCCTATGTACAGCCCGTACTGCACAACATTGTAGAGCGGGCGATTAAAGGCTTTGAGTTTTTTGCCCACCAGGCCAATACGGTAAACCACCCCAAACACATAATTGAGGAAGCCGACCTTATCGCCTTTGATATTTTTAGTGGCTGCACCTGCCACCACCAAACGCGAAAAGGCGCGATTAAACCAATCCACCAAAAAGAAATTGACCGGGCGCTTGATGTCCAAAAACAAAATAATGCGGTTTTTATCGGTTTTGTTTTCGGCGCTGTGGATATAGGTCTCATCAAACATCACCACTTCGCCGTCGCGCCAGGAGTAGCGCTGGCCGTCGACATCAATATAACAATCGTCTGAATTGGGGGTTACCAAGCCCAGGTGATAGCGCAGTGAGCCAGCGTAGGGGTCGCGATGCGCGCCCAGGCGTGCACCTGGCGGTAGCATGGTGAACATGGCACCTTTAACCTGGGGTAACTGGTTGAGCAGTGCCAGGGTTTTAGGGCACAGCTGTTCGGCAGATTTAAGGTTGGCGCCATACCACTTTAGGTAAAAACGTTTCCAGCCGGTGCGGAAGAAAGAGTTAAAGCCCAGGTCGTCGAGGTCGGCAGAGGCTTTGATATGGGCGGCGTCATTGAGCTGCAGCGCCTCGTCGCGAATTAACTGCCAGTTGTCCTGCAGCACTTTTAGTTCCGGGTAGTTGTTGGCATCTACATAGGGCGTGGTTTTTTCGCGGGAAAACGCATAAAACAGGCAGTTGATGGGTGCGAGAAAATTGGCGTGGTCGGTCAGGCGGCGGACAAAGCGGGCATGTTGGACTTGACCGCGATTTTGCACATAAATACCACAAAGTACGAAGATGACAAAGATGGTTAATCCCATAGATACCTCTTCCGGAAGGGGGACGGCGAACAGCGGGCGCTAAGGTAATTCCCTGGGCCAGGCTAATCAAGTTAAATCAAAAAATCATGACAAGTGTAAGCCGCTATTTTAATAGAGATTAAACACCTGCCAATCCAGAAGGGCTTTTCGATGCCAGATTATTGCTGCAAATTCCAATCTGGAGGCGAGAGCCAGCCCTTGAGTTAGGGCTGACGGTTAACATTTAGGTATAAATCGACAGCTGGGAGACGTCGATAGCCAGGGCGTCGAAGGCGAAGAGAGGTTAAAAACCAGGAGAAGGTGAGCGCTAGCGGTCGTGAACCATTTAATGCCAGATTCGACTCGCCCTTATTCCCTATCATCGCTTTTGCTA
>CBINKF010000405.1:0-3633 GCA_966251115.1 uncultured Cellvibrio sp. | reverse complement strand
AACCCGCAAACACCGCCTGTCCTCCCGCCGGTGGGGGGGGGGACGGGGGGAGAGGCACCCCCTTGGACGCTCAACGGCCCTTGGACTTTTGGAGTTAGTTTTTAACCGTCGCAATTGTAATTGCGGGTAATTTTTCAGGGGGGCCTGGTTCGGCACAACCTCATCAAGACAGAATAACATCAGGAGCTCCTGAATTATCGCCTGGTGGAGCACACTGGGCCAGAAACTTAAGTAGATACCGGTTAACGGCGCTATTATTTTAATAACCGGTCGGATATTGAACAACTCTTGGGATATTGAACAGCGATTTGGATATTGAACAGCTATTCTGAAAATAGTGTAAATTTTCGCATATTAATCAGTGAAAAATTTTGTGCATAGGCATAACGCGCAATCTTTATAAATTCATCCTTCGCCTGCGTATCTGCATCGAGCAATTGTGCGATTTTATTTTCATCAATCGAATACAGGCCTTCGAGGCTCAATTTGGGTTTATTCTTATATTCAAATTCAACTTTAAGTGGCGACAAGAGTTTGAGTGCAACCAGGGTTTTAATGTAATTTTTGGTTTCATCAAAGCCGCGATACAAATCACTCAAGGCCGCTATAGCCAGCTCCAACCGGGGCGCAGCGCCACCAAACAGATCCTCTCCCTGTCCCACGCCCGGAGTTTCCAGATTAATGCCAATCAAAGGGCCATTGTCATCTGCTGAGGCTATGGCAACCAAAGGCTGGCGGCGTAAATTAAGGGGTAGCGCCTCTTCGCTGGTATGATCCTGCAGTTTAAGCAGATGCTTATCTGGCGCAATACCCAAAAGCACTGAACAGGTAAATTCACCCGTGGTGGCATCTTTAACAAAGACAATCGGATAGTGAAACATAAGGTTGTGAAATTCAGACACAACGGCAGGTAGTATTTGCTTGCTGTAGCAGGTCTGTCGTGCCAGGTCAAAATCCACCTTTAAATGGCGATGGGTCACTTCATCCAAAACTTCGATTGCTGCATTCATCATTTATATCACCTGAAGACCGTACTCATGAATGGCATCAATGAGTGCGCGATTGGTTTGCAAAGAGGCCTTAAGAGCAGCCAGGTTGCGACGCTGAAATTGCACCCGTCGCTCAAGCTGCTGAAGCTGCGCCTCAGCGGGTTTAAAGCTGTGGGTTTTAAATTTCATGCCGTACAAAATGTAGTTGTAGCTTTCCAGTGGAAACACATCGGCGCGATTGAGAAAATCCAGCACCGAAGGACACTGCTCGGCCCACATGGCCAGCTTTTGCTGCAATTGTTCAGGGATGGAATCGGTGTGGGTGTTGTCACGCCAGAATGCCGAATCCCTACGCTGCGAAATGCAGTAATGAAGCTTGAGAAACTCGATAATACTGTCCCAGCGATAGCGAAAAATATCGTTAAACTGTTGTTCGCAACGCGCCAGCCCGGTTTTGTATTGGGGTAGTTTCTCGGCAATCCAATAGGCGGAAATTTCCACCAGCAAAATGGAGGATGCCTCCAGCGGCTCTACAAATCCGGCAGAGAGGCCAACGGCAACACAATTTTTTACCCAAAATTTTTCTCTGTGCCCGGGCGTATATTTAATAAATTTTAACGGGAGCTTGTCGCCCTTGCTACCGACATAAGCGCGCAGCCCTGCAACCGCCTGATCATCACTGCTATAGCGACTGGAATAGACATAGCCGATTCCGCGCCGACTTTGCAGACCTATATCCCAAATCCAGCCATCGGCAGTTGCAGTAGATACAGTGTGACTGGCGATATTATTTTTTTGCTGGTCGTAGGGGCATTGCAAAGCAACTGCCCTGTCACAAAAGAGCAAATCACTTTTGTCGAGGAACGGAACCTTGAAATGCTTGTCGATTAGCAGCCCGGCAAAACCTGAGCAATCTATATAAAAATCACCCATTAATTCGCTGCCATCAGCCAATACCAAGGCGGCCACCTCACCCTCTGCGCCCATGCGCGTGGTGAGTATGTCGGCCTCGCGGTGTTGAATGCCCAGCTTATTGATACAGTGATGTTTGATAAAGCTGGCGAATTTGTTGGTATCCAGGTGATAGGCGTAATTTAATGCGCCTTGAAACTCCGGAGTAGTGATAGCCTTAGGGGCCAGGCCCGCTTCGCAAATAGCCTCCTGGTGACAAACCGCCGCAGAATAGGAAAGCCCCTGGGCCTCGGCTGAATTATGCAACCAATGCACTTGGGTATTGAGTGGCCCCAGGTTAAAGGGAAGCGTAAGGGGATGATAATAAAAATCGGTTTCGGAATTATCCACCCAGCGATTAAAGCGCGCGCCCTGTTTAAAGCTGGCGTCACACTGGCGAATGAATTCCGTCTCTGAAACACCCATGGCTTGCAAGGTCGTACGCAGCGAAGGCCAGGTGCCCTCACCCACACCGACATTGCCAATACTGGGTGATTCGATCAGGGTTATGGTTAAATCCCGCCCCTGCTCTTTAATACATTTCGCGGCGAGAACGCCTGCGGTAATCCAACCCGCCGTGCCACCACCAACGACGACCAGGTGTTTCAAATTGTCATTTATCATTGTTATTACTTCGCTTTTTTTCGTGGTTTACTGAACAGGAGCTTTTTAGTCCCCTGCCGATTAACCTGGCATTCCAATAGATCGTGCTCTCTATTCAATTGCCATAACCTACATCTACTGGGTTTAAAATAGCATAGGTTAAATCTCCGCTCGCTGAGCCAACAGGAGCGGAGCTTGGGTTTAGCGCTTCATATTAAAAAGAAGCGCGAACACCCAGGGTATAACGCGGACCACTTTCTTCTGCCATCAGGAACTGATTGGAAAAACGGCCGTGCCAACGGGTAGCTTCACCGGTCAGGTTAATGCCTTCCATAAACAGGGTGACATTATCAATGATGTGGTAGCTGGCACTCAGGTCGAATTGGCCATAAGCTTCCACGAAAGTCGGCTCGGGGTTGCCGCCCTGATCCAGAGATTGCAGGAACTGATCGCGGTAGTTATATGCAAGACGCACTTCAAACTTATCGTTCTCGTAGAAACCTACCAGGTTGTAGGAGTCACTTAAGCCGACAAGCGCAAAGCCCTGATCGAACTTCTTAAGATCGTATTCAGCGTTAGTATCTACAAAGGTCGCGTTCACTACGGTACCAAAGCCGGTATCGCCAAACATGTGCTGAACAGCCAACTCAAAACCATCGACATCAGCGGTTTCTACGTTTGACGGTTTGGTTACCTGGAACTCGATTTCCTTACCATTTGCCGGATCGATTACAGGAGTTCCGTTTTCGCCATTGAAGGTTTGGCCAGTGGTGGCGTTTACAATAAAGTTATCCACTTGCTTGTAAAACACACCCGCCGACGCGTAGCTACCGGGAGCGTAATACCACTCGAGTGACAGATCTATGTTATCCGACTCCAGCGGTTTCAGATCCGGGTTGCCCGCCGTTACCGGGTAAGGACCATTTTGCTTGAGATCCCTAAACTCCAGGTTAGGACGCATTTGTTCCATGGAGGGGCGGGTAATGGTTTTGGAATAGGCGACACGCCCCACCAGATCATCGGTAATGTCCAATTTAAAGTTCACGTTCGGTAAGAACATGGCGTAATCAGACTTGAGCTTGGTGGGCGT
>CBINKF010000404.1:0-3638 GCA_966251115.1 uncultured Cellvibrio sp. | reverse complement strand
ATCACCCGGTGGGTATCCTCGTTGTACACCGGCATAACGACCGCGGTGCGGCTGCGAATAGGCGCGCGGTTGGGGGTGATATCGGCGTAGCGTCTAAGCGACAGGGGATCGCGCCCGAGCATTTGCAAAACAAAGCCGAAGAAACCGCTCCAGAATGCAATTGCAATCCAGCAAAAGGTGACCGCGAAGAGCACCAGAATGACAAACTCCAGCGCGGTGAGGTCATTGGCGCGCAGTATGTCGAACATGGTGTAAACACCGGCCACTGCGGTGGCCAGGCTGAGGCTGCCGAATACCCAGCGGCGCAGCGCTTTATAGGGCAGGTGAATGCTGTTGGGCGCGGCGGTGATATCCGGAATAGGTTGCAGCGGTTGATGAAAGTGTTCGACGGGGTGGTGGCTGTTCATGAAAGTCCAGTCAGTAAACGGCGGGCTGCTTGGCTCGGCAATAAAGCGCCGCCGTTGGGTGGGGTCAATAAGTAGAAGTAGTCGTCAGCTTACTGGATGGCGTCCGGATACCAGACATAGCTCCAGACTTCGCTCATGCGCTGGTCGCGCAACTTCAAGGATAAACGCATATCGACCAGCTTGCCGCTGTCCGGTTCCAATTTAAACGATGCGCGCCAGGTGCGGCCGTCGGGCAGGCGCGAAACTTTTAATTCGCTCACCTTGCCCGAATTATTTTGCAGCGCGGCTTCAAGTGGAGCATCGGCGGAGATGTTATCCAATTCACCGCCGCGGAAGTCGATAACGAATTTACGGAACGAGTGCGGTGGTGGGTTTTGCTGGCCGGGGTTGGCGCCCCAGCCGATGCGGGTGCGAATGACCTTGCCGCCGACGTTTTCCGGCAGGTAGTCATCAAAGCTGCGCAGACGATAGGCGAAGGTGGCGCTGCTACCGGCTTTCATCGGCTCGCTGGGCACCCAGTAGGCCACTATGTTGTCGTTGGTTTCGCTGTCGCTGGGAATCTCCACCAACTCGGCGCGACCGGCACCCCAATTGCCCTCGGGCATAATCCACATGCTGGGGCGGCGCTCGTAGCGGGCCTCCATGTCCATGTAGTGATCAAAATCGCGGTCGCGCTGCAACAGGCCAAAACCGCGCGGGTTGACGTCTGACAGTGAGGACACATGCAGGCTGCGGTGGTTGCTGATGGGGCGCCAGATCCACTCGCCATTGGCCGCGGCCATCAGCAAACCGTCGGAGTCGTGCACTTCGGGGCGGAAGTCATCGACATAGCGGGTGTGGTTTTCACCCCACATGTACATACTGGTAAGCGGCGCTACGCCCAATTTGAGAATGTCCTTGCGGGCGAACAAACGCGCTTCGACGCGCATTTCGGTGGGGGCACCCGGGTAAATATCAAAGCGGTAGGCACCGGTAATTGACGGGCTGTCGAGCAGCGCGTACATCACCATGTGGGTTTCTTCCGGCGCCGGTTTAACCAGCCAGAATTCGCGAAACACCGGGAACTCCTCGCCCTGGGGCTCGGCGGTGTCTATCGCCAGGCCGCGCGCTGACAAACCGTAATTTAAACCGGGGCCAATCATGCGGAAATAAGAGGCGCCCTGAAACACCAGAAACTCGTCTTTGTAATCCTTGCTGTTGAGCGGATAGTGCACGCGAAAACCGGCAAAGCCGATATTGCCCGGCGCCACCCCGGCCAGTGGTGCCGCCGGGCCGTCGTAGTTAAAAAACTCCTGCTTGAATTGCAGCGCTGAGTCGGGGCCGTCGGTAGCCATGTGCAGTATGACTGGCTCACGATACAAAAAGCCGGGGTGAAACAACTGGATTTCAAACAGCGACTCGTTGTGCCAGAGCGCCGCTTCGGGGCGGAAGCGAATGCTGCGGTACTGATCGTAATTCATATTGGCCAGGGCATCGGGAATATTGGCCTGGATGGGTTTGTAATCGCGCTGCGCTAGCAGTTTGGCGCGCGAGGCTATGGCGTCAAACAATTGTGGCTGTACCGGATCTGTCAGGGGCGCAGCCGCCGCTTCGCTCTTGGGTTGGGGGTTGGGCGCAGCTTCCTGGCTGTGAGCTGCCAGGGAGAGCAAGCCGAAGCTCAGTCCCGCAATCAGGCAGTAGGTTTTACGTTGGAAAACCAGGGCGGAAAACGAAAGACGCATCCAATTTACTCCGTGCTAAGGGCGGTGTGTAACAGATTAGTGGATTCCAGCCCCAAAGGATAAACCTGAGGGTTCAGGGGCACTGCCAGAACAAAAGGCTTTTCTACCTTGAAATTGCCAATACAACAAGGTTTGGATGCATGGAATGCGCGCCACTTGAAAAGTTCAGGTGTGAAGGCTGGTGAGAAGTCTCACAGCGCTTGCATTTTGGATAAAAAACACAAGCGGGATCGGAGTGGCATTCTAATATATTCAACGCCAAAGACTAGCGGCTGAAGCTGTGCCGGGGAAAAGAAATTTTTCTCTGCCTACGCGAATAAGGGATTGACCGGACGCGCGTTTTTTGCAGGTCCCGCCGCGGGCGAAAGCGGGGTTAAAAGCAGGTTAAAGCTCACCCGTCTTTATGCTGAAATAGTCTTTGCGACTTTGGGCGTCTCGGCTTTACTAAAGTGAGCGGTTCACTGGTGGGCGCTTGTGCATCCACCTTGCTTTTAACCTGTTCAGGGAGGTGTTAAGTGAACGTGACTTCTAAACTTGTAGGCAAGTCGCCCAAGGTGCTTTTGCCCGTTGTCGAGCGCATGATTCATCAGCTGGATACGGTGTTTGTGGATTTTGCCGGCCCGGTTGGCCAGGGCTTGGCGGAAGACACCTATCGCCAGTGGCTGCTGGCGGGTAAAACCGGCCCCTCTGGCCTGCGCCAATACGCCACCTCGCTGGGCATGCAGTTGGACCCGGATCAGCGGCGCGAATTTGGTGAACGCGCCGAAGAAATGCTCGATCATTTGCGCTCCGGCTACATCAATTAGCGCAGTGCACAAGGCAAAATTTTAATAGGGCAGTGCGCCCAACTGCTTCCGATCAATATAGAGCTGTAGTCTTTATAACTGCTACACTCTGGTGAATTGGTCGGGGGCTTCCTCTGGCGTTGTTACGGACTGGCTGACAGCGATATATCCAGATGTTCAACATTAGACGCTACATGCGTGAAAACCCTATAGTGGCAAGGTTGCTGGGGCTGATTATTATCAGTAGCTCGCTGGTCACTCTTATCGCTATCCTGCTGCAGCTGCGCAGTAACTTTAAGGACGATATCGCCGAGCTGGAAAAACGCATCGACCAGGTGCGTATCAGCACCCTCGCCAGTATTACCAAAAGCCTTTGGGGGTTCGATCAGGAACAACTTAATATCCAGATCCACAGTGTGTTGGATGTCGATGACGTGGTGCAGGTCAGTGTTACCTGGCACGACTGGAACAATGTTCAGCAAAATCTGGTAGCCAGCAATCCCAGTTACAACCCCAAAGACCTGGAAACCAAACGCAGCCAGTTTTTAATTCGCCAGTATCCGCTAATTTATGAGGACACCAGCACCCCGCCGCAAGAATTGGGGGTGCTAACCGTAACGGCCAGCCTCGCCAGTATTTACGATAAGCTCTGGGATCGCGCCTCATTTGTGGTGCTGGTGCAGGGCACCAAAACGCTGATCATCGCGCTCTTTATTATCTGGCTG
>CBINKF010000403.1:0-3646 GCA_966251115.1 uncultured Cellvibrio sp. | reverse complement strand
GGTGGATGCGGCGCTGGTCGGCTTTGATCGCCGCGAGCGGGTCACCATCCCGCCACTGCAAGACGCTGCCCGTTGGGATGCTCTCGATGGTGCGCGCCAACTGTTGTTGTCAGAGATCAATCAAGCTCAGGTTGCCGAGCGCTATCAACCTGTTCATTTCACTCAAAACGACTAAAGCGTCGTTACCCCGCTGGGAAAACGGCAGCCCAGTTAAAGTTTTTGCGTCGCCTCGCCCCTGCGAAGCTATTGGATGCAGCCATTCGCAAAAATTTGCAATTGAACAACTGAGCGGGAATAGACGGTGACATTGCAATTTAAACATATCGCCACCCTCGCGCAGTTGTGTTCTTTTCGTTGGCTGCCATCTGGTTGTTTGTTCCCAATCTCCTGCTGTTAAGTTGGGGTATAGATTTTTTATTATTCGCGGCGGCTTTTGGGCATTTTGGCGATTTCGCCTTCAATCCAGTTTTTAATTTCTTCGGTGAGGGCTTTGCGGTCTTTGCCCTGGGTGTCAAAGGGTTCGCTGATAACCACCGTTACCTTGCCTGGGTATTTGTAAAAATGTTTGTGCGGCCAGACTTCGCCGGCGTTGTGCGCCACGGCGATTATGGGTACGCCTGCACTTATCGCCACATCGGCGCCGCTGCGGGCATAGTTGCCCACCTGGCCCACGGGGGTGCGGGTGCCCTCGGGGAATATCAAAATATTATTGCCCTGGGCGATCCGCTCCAGGCTTTTGTTTTTAACATCCTTAAGCGCTTGCACGGGACTAGTGCGATCTATAGCGATAGGGCGCAAGCTGGCCAACCCCCAACCAAAAAAAGGAATTTTAAACAGTTCCTTTTTCAGGATGGTGCTGCAGGGGCCAAAATAAAATTGCAGGAACATGGTCTCCCAGGTGCTCTGGTGTTTGGCCATCACCACCGCCGGGAAGGCCTCCTTGTGTTTATTGCCAATCACTTCATAACTGATGCCGCAACACACACGCAGCCAAAACATCACAAAGCGGTTCCACAGGGTGACAATACGCCAGCGCAACGAATAGGGGAGTATTGGCCAAATAATCACGGCCACCAGGCCCGCGAGGGCACTGGTAAGGTTGTAACCAATCGCGAAAAACAAACTGCGCAAATAGAGCACGGCGAATCCTTTAGGCTTGAGCGAGAATCATATCCACAGCGCTGGCCAGGTCGGCGCAGACGGGGATTTCCACATTGATTAATTCGGGGGCGAGAGTGTTGAGATTGTCAGATTGTAATTGCGCGTGGGTCAACTCGCCTTTACCGGTGAGTACCAACAATGGCTTGCAGCCTTTTGCTATACCTGCTTGCAAATCCTTGATGTTGTCACCGATAAAATAAAAACCCTCCACCGAGGTATTAAACTCCGCCTCTATGGCCTCAAGCATACCGGGCAGTGGCTTGCGGCATTTACACATGTCCTCCTCGCTGTGGGGGCAGTAAAAAATTGCCCCCAGTTCGCCGCCAGCTTCCAGTACCAGTTGGGTAATTTTTTCGTGCATGGCCTCCAGGTCATCCAGGTCGAACTTGCCCTTGGCCAGGCCCGCCTGGTTGGTGGCGACCACCACGGTAAATCCAGCGTTGTGCAAACGCACTATGGCGTCAATGCTGCCCTCGATAGGCACGCATTCTTCGGCGGATTTTACATAGTCATCGCGGTCGTGATTGATTACGCCATCGCGGTCGAGAATGATAAGTTTCATGGGCTGCTCAGTCATTAAATCCCCCCGGCTACGCCGACCCCCTTTTTCAAAGGGGGTTTTGATGACTCCCTCCCTTAGAAAAAGGGAGGGTTGGGGAGGGATTGGCTGTTAAATTAATTTTTAGCCGGAACCAAATAAGAAATATCCGCTACTTCTAAAAACAAGCCGCGCAACTGGGTCAGCAGCGACAGGCGGTTTTGCTGCAGCGCCTGATCGTCGCAGTTGACCATAACGCTATCAAAAAACGCGTCCACTGGCTGTTGCAGATCTGCCAGCGCGGCCAGCGCCTGAGTGTACTCGCGTTTGGCAAACAGCGGAGTTACCAGTTCGGCTTTGGCACTGATGGCGCGCGCCAGTTGCTTCTCGGCGTCTTCCTGCAGCAAGTCATTGTGCACTACACCGCTTACTTCTCCGGTGTGTTTGCTGAGAATATTGGACACGCGCTTGTTGGCCGCTGCCAGCGCCTGGGCTTGAGGCAGTTTGCTAAATTCGCTTACTGCGAGCACGCGCTGGTTGATATCCAGTGGCTGCGACAACTGCTTGGCATTTACCGCTTGGAAAACTTCGGCGGGAATCTGCGCGTCTTCAAACATGGCGCGGAAGCGATCGAGCATATAGCCGGTAACCTGATCGACTAGCTCATCACCCACTGTGAGCGCTTTGTGTTGCGCTTTGGCAAAACTGAGCAGTTCGCGCAGGTCCAGCGGCAGATTTTTTTCCACCAGCAGGCGCAGCACCGCAATGCTGGCGCGGCGCAGCGCGAAGGGATCTTTGCTGCCGGTGGGTTGTTGGCCAATACCGAAAATACCGCTGATGGTATCCAGGCGATCCGCCAATGCGATGATGGTGCCGGTAGTGGTTGCGGGCAGCTGGTCGCCGGCAAAGCGCGGCATATACTGCTCGTTCATGGCCGCCGCCACCTCGGCATTTTCGCCGTCGTTGTGCGCGTAGTAGTAACCGGCGATACCCTGCATATCATCGAACTCGCCGACCATATCGGTCACCAGGTCGGATTTGCACAGCTCGCCGGCGCGCTGCGCCAGTTGTTCATCGGCGCCGAGTTTGCCGGCAATAAATTGCGCGAGCTTGGCGACGCGCTCGGTCTTTTCAAAAATGGTGCCCAGTTGCGCCTGGAACACGATAGTTTTTAAACGCTCGCGGAATTGCACCAGCGAGGTCTTTTTGTCGGTTTCAAAAAAGAAAGCGGCATCCGACAGGCGCGGGCGAATGACCCGCTCGTTGCCGTCGATAATTTGCGCCGGGTCTTTGCTCTGCAGGTTGGCGACGGTGATGAAGTTGTTTTTCAACTTGCCATCGGCGTCCACCACGTGAAAATACTTTTGGTGCTCCTTCATGGAGGCGATCAGCGCCTCGGCGGGCACGGCGAGGAAGCGCTCTTCAAATTTACCGGTGAGCGCCACTGGCCACTCAACCAACGATGTCACTTCGTCGAGCAAATCCGAGTCTATAACCGCCACACCGCCGACGTTTTTCGCTTCGGCTTCGACTTGCGCTTTGATAGTTGCGCCGCGCTCGGCGAAGTCGGCAACGACATAGCCGGTGTTTTTAAGCACACTGGCGTAGTCGCTGGCCTGGGCCAGTTCGATGGGGTTGTTGTAGTGAAACCTGTGGCCGCGGGTGGTGCGACCCGCTTGCAGGCCAAGCACGCTGGCATTAACCACTTGCTCACCAAACAGCATTACCAGCCAGTGCACCGGGCGCACAAACTCTTCGCGCTTGGAGCCCCACTTCATGCGTTTGGCGATGGGCAGTGTGGCCAGGGCATCACTCACGACTTTTTCCAACTGCGCAACGGTTTTTTTGCCTTCTTGCGAAATACGTGCAACCAGTTTTTCCGCTTTGCCATCGCTCTCGGTTTTTAACTCGGCAGCGGTGATACCATTTTTTTCGGCAAAGGCGAGG
>CBINKF010000402.1:0-3657 GCA_966251115.1 uncultured Cellvibrio sp. | reverse complement strand
CTTGATCAGCATCAGCTCGCGCTCGATGTGCGAGCCCTCGGTCAGGTCTACCAGTTTGACCACGTCAATCAATTTATTGAGGTGCTTGGTGATCTGCTCGATTTTGTGATCATCGCCAATAGTCGTCAGCGTCAGGCGCGACAGGGTTGGGTCTTCAGTCGGTGCAACGGTGAGTGTCTCAATGTTGTAGCCGCGCTGAGAAAACAGGCCCACCACGCGAGAGAGAGCACCTGGCGCGTTTTCCAGTAACACAGAAATTATGCGTCTCATCTTAGGTTCTCTCCGTCTTGTTCAGGTACATATCGCGCATCGACTGCTGGGCAATCTGCATGGGATACACGTGCTCTGACTGGTCGACCATGATGTCCATAAACACCACGCGATCTTTCAGCGCGAAGCACTCTTCCAGCTTGGCTTTAAGGTCTTCGCGCTTGGTCACGCGCATGCCCACATGGCCATAGGCTTCGGCCAGCTTGATAAAGTCCGGCAGCGAATCTTCGTAGAGGCTTTCGGCGTAGCGGCTGGAGTACTGCATATCCTGCCACTGGCGCACCATGCCCAGGGCCTGGTTGTTCAGGCAGATAATTTTTACCGGCAGATGGTACTGGGTGCAGCAGGACAGCTCCTGGATACACATCTGGATAGAGCCTTCGCCGGTAACGCAGACCACAGTGGCGTCGCGGTGCGCCATTTGCACCCCCATAGCCGCAGGCAGGCCAAAGCCCATGGTGCCCAGGCCGCCGGAGTTGATCCAGCGACGCGGCTGATCAAAGCGGTAGTACTGCGCAGCAAACATCTGGTGCTGGCCTACGTCGGACGTCACATAGGCATCGCCTTTGGTGACTTCCCAAATGGCCTGGATCACCTCTTGCGGTTTGATTTTGTCGCCGCTGGTGTCGTAGCGCTGATGAGTGTAGATACCGTGACGCTCGCGCCACTCAGTGATCTGCTTCCACCAGGCGCCAATAGCCTCGGCGTCGGGCTTGTCACTGCCCTCTTTAATTAGCGCGATCATTTCCGCCAGCACGCTGTCCACCGCGCCAACGATGGGTACATCGGCCACGACGGTTTTGGAGATAGACGCGGGATCAATATCCACGTGAATAATCTTGGCGTTGGGGCAGAATTTGCTCACCGCATTGGTTACACGGTCGTCAAAACGCGCCCCTACGGCGAGAATGACATCGCTGTGGTGCATGGCGGTGTTAGCTTCGTAGGTGCCGTGCATGCCAAGCATACCCAGAAAGTTTTTGCCGGTGCCCGGGTAGGCGCCCAGGCCCATGAGGGTGTTGGTCACCGGGTAGTTGAGCAAATCCACCAGCTCTTTGAGCAGGTGTGAGGCATTGCCCTGAACCACGCCGCCACCGGAATAAATCATCGGACGCTTGGCTGAGAGCAGCAGCTGCACGGTCTTTTTAATCTGGCCCGAGTGACCGCGCGTCGCCGGATTGTAGGAGCGCAGCTTCACCTTCTCGGGGTATTCATAGGGGAAGGTGTGCAGCGGGCTGGTCACGTCTTTAGGTACGTCAATTACAACCGGGCCGGGGCGGCCAGTGGCAGCGATGTAATAGGCCTTTTTAACAATTTCGGGGATTTCGCTGGGATGCTTGACCATAAAGCTGTGCTTTACGATGGGGCGAGAGATACCCACCATGTCGGTCTCCTGGAAGGCGTCTTCGCCGATCAGGTGACTCATCACCTGGCCGGAAATCACCACCATAGGAATGGAATCCATATAGGCCGTCGCAATACCGGTAATGGCATTGGTCGCACCAGGACCGGAGGTCACGAGCACCGTTCCCACTTTGCCGGTTGAACGGCTGTAGCCATCGGCGGCGTGGGTGGCAGCTTGCTCGTGACGAACGAGAATGTGTTTAACGTCTTGTTGACGAAAGATGGCGTCATAGATATGAAGCGCAGCGCCGCCTGGGTAGCCGAAGACAACTTCTACGCCTTCGTCTTTCAGGGCGCGTATGAGCATATCGCCGCCGGAAAGCATTTCCACGATAAATCCCCTTTTAGGAATAGGTTTACGCCAAAAGCCAAAGCCCAACGCTAGGCGCCGGTTTGCAAAGGGTTTTGTGCGTTTGTGCCTGATGCACGGATGGCGTCAGTTCTGGCAAATCAGCAACTGGCGCGTGGTTGGTCAACAATCAATGCCCGGCAAGGCAGAGATCGGACCAGCGCAACACCTGCAGGTAAGCAAGGCGTGCTAGGTCGACGCGAGGGTGGTCGCATCGCCAGCAGATGGATCGACAAGAGGGTGACTTGCCGGGAAGCAGATGCGGGTCCAAGCTTAATCGGGCATCTACCAGCCATCTGGCGGAAAGGCAATTCTCCCAAGATATGCTCGAATGTCAAGAAATAACCCGGTAAAGCCGCAAAAAAGCAGCAATTGGGTGTGCCAATTCCATTTAAGAAGCTGCATCTGGCTCACAGAATCCCTAAATTGAGTTTCGCGCGGGAGTCATAGGGTCTATAGTTGCGGCAGAGCCGGTTGCAACAGAATCAGTTGCGACAGAACAGTTGCAACCGAAGTAGGTGGACAGAAACCTGTTGCAGCAGCAGTAGTAAAACATTGTGTATAAGTATTAATTGGGGCAAATCTATGAAACCAGTGACGATCCTGGGTTTTTGCGTGCTCGGCCTGTTGGCCCAGGCAAGTTACGCAGTAAAAATTTATATGTGGACAGATGCCCAGGGCACCACCCACTACGGCGAACACCCACCGAAAGATGTTAAAGCAACGCTGATTGATGCACGCACAGGCCACAGCGCCCCTCCTCCCGAGCCAGACTCAAACGAAAATAACAAAACTGATGATAAACAGGTCAAACAACAAACCTCAGTGAAAGATCCTGAGCGCTGCGCCTTGGCTCAAAAAAACTTATCTACACTTACAACAAGTGCCAGAGTAAAAATTCCGGATAACGATGGAAATTTACGCTACCTCACAGAACAAGAAAAACAACAAAAAATTGACGATATGCAAAAAATTGTAAGCGAAAACTGCGAGTAATTGCACAGCGACATAAAAAAACGGCCACCGATGTGGCCGTTTTTATTTGAGGTACAGCACCAACCAACTGCTACTGCAAGCGCTTGGGATCAAACACCAATTTATCGCCCTGCTCGCGCGCCAAAATAATCGAACCTGGCGCAAACTTACCGGCGAGAATATCCTGGGCCAAGGGGTTTTCTATCATCTGTTGAATGGCACGCTTCAAAGGACGCGCACCATATACAGGGTCAAATCCAACAGCAGCCAACTTCTCCATCACTGCATCATCCAGCTCCAAACCGAGATCGCGCTCGGCCAAGCGGCGGCGCAGCTGTGCCAACTGGATGTCGGCAATACCGCGACTTTGCGCGCGGCCAAGCGGATGGAATACCACCACCTCGTCGATACGATTGATAAATTCCGGACGGAAGTGATGCGAGACCACATCCATCACTGCGTACTTCATAGCGGCATAGCGGTTTTCGTTGTTAACGGAATCGTCGCTGCTACCCAAGTCAAAACTCACCGTATCGAAGGAGCGATCCTCAGCCAACTCTTGAATACGATCAGAACCCAGATTAGAAGTCATCACAATTACGGTATTGCGAAAATCTACCGTGCGCCCCTGGCCATCGGTGAGGCGGCCATCATCCAGC
>CBINKF010000401.1:0-3658 GCA_966251115.1 uncultured Cellvibrio sp. | reverse complement strand
GGGCGTGAGCGGGATGCTGCGAATCAGGGCGCTGGGGCTCAGCTCCTGGTCATCGCTGTGGCTGGCGCTGCTGAACACCACTTGCGCCGCGCACTGGCGGTATTGGGCCGTGAGTGATTCGGCAAACAGGCGTTCGCGTTCGGCGCTGGCGTGGGGCATTCGCTGTTGGCGCTGCAGGCTAATGGGTAGCAGCGGGTTGGGCGAGGGCGCTGCCGGCCATTGGCGATGGTGCAGGCCCAGTACCCAGCAGTGGCTAAAATCCAGTCCGGCGCCCTCCAGGGCACCGAGGATTTGAATGGGGGACAGCGGCGTCTGCGCCTGGAAGGGCGTTTTACCAGCGGTGTTGCGCAGCTGGGCAAGTGCCTGGCTGTAGTTGAGTTGCAACTGACAGGAATCCAGCTCGACGAACTCGTCCAGCAACTGCTGCCAAAGCGCCAGCTGCTGATGCTCCTGGCTGTCTAAACGGCGCTCGCCCGGCCAGTTGAGTTGAGTGAGCAGCCGCTCAAACTGCTCGCGCCAGTAGCGCAGGGGCTGCTGGCCAAAGCTGGTGCGGCGCTGGGTTTCCAAATGGATAAATACCTGGCTCAGGTGTTCACTGGCGCTATCGTCCACGGCGGTGGCGAGTTTTTGCGCCTGATAGCGCAGGTCACTGGCGCTGATTTCAAAGCGCCCCAAATTTTGCAGGGCATCGATCAGTTGACTGCGAGCAAAGAGTTCAGCGTCGGCCTGACCCCAAAAGGGCGATTGCAGCAAATGGCAGATTTCCGCTAAAGGCCAGTGACTTTGATAGAGGCGCAGCAGCTCTAGGCCGGTGGCGATTAACGGGCAGCTGGCCAGCGGTGTACCGGCGGAAAAGTTAAACGGCAGGGTAAAACGCGCCTCGCTGGGTAGGGGGGCAAGGGGTTCAAACACCTGGGTAAAGGCGCGCTCCAGCGGCTCGCGGCACTGGCCCAGGTTGGGCACAATTATGCCGATCATCGCCTGGGGGTTTTGCATCAGCTTGGTTTTGGCCCAGAGGGCGGCGGCGAGCATTTCTGCCTCCGGGGTGCTGCACTGGGTGCGTTTGAGGTCCACCGGCCGATCAGGTTTGCGATGAGTGACCAGCTGCTGGCAGCTGCTATTTATCAGCGCCTGATGCAGGGGCGGCAAGTCGTCAAATCCCACCAGGGTGATACTCGACTCTTGGGCGATGAGGCCAGCCTCGGTGGCCTGGATAATCAGTGCCAGGCTCTGCTCCTGGGTAATCAAATCCAGGCTGGCCAGGCGCGCGCGAAATTCCCCCAGCCAGATCAAAAAGCTCTGGCTGTTGGAGACGGTGGTCTGGCTTAGCTGTGGCTCAGCTTGGGTGATGGCTGCTTCGTCCAACTGCCAGAGCTCCAGCGCGCGCAGCGCGGCATCGGCATCCTGTGCCAGGGGCGCGGGTTGCAGCAGGCCGGAGGTGAGTGAGGAATTTTGAATGATTTGCTGCCACAGCCAGAGTCGCTGATCGCCACTGGCGACAGCTTGCAGGCTGGGCGCCCAGCTGCAGGGTGAGTACGCGCGGTGCGCGCAACACCTCGGCCCCCTGAGCCTGAAGTTGGGCGCGCAGCAGGTGGTTGCGCAGGCGGCTGTTGGCGGTGAGTATCAGTTGGCCGCTGGCCAGGGCCGCTTCCAGCCCTTCCAGTCGGTAATAGGTGTCCACCATGGCGCGGCTCTATCCTCATGGTTATTTTCGCGGCCATTATTGCAGACTTTGGCGCGGCAGGTGAAAGTCCATCGGCCGGGCAGATGAAAGCCCAGAGGCCTGGCTGGTGAATACTGCTAGCGGGCGGTATAGTCGCGCCCCAAGATGTATAAATCTTTATGTTAACTCCACCGGTCAAGGATCAGGTTATGGCTGAAGAATCGAATAAAGTACAAGCTTTCACCGCGTCGTTACGCGATTTGGTGTCGGCGTTGCGCGATCTGGTTTTTTTTCTGTTATTTGTGCTCTTGTTATTCGCCCCGTCGACGATTAAAGACCGCCTGGAAGCGGCCGGCTTTACCAAGGGTTCCGTTGCCGGTTTTGAGTGGGAGGCACAAGTTAAATCTGTGTCGGACACCACCAAGGCGGCGGGGGAGTCCGTGGCCAAGGCTAAGGAAAACTATGAGCAATTAGCCAGTAAACTGAGTGAGTTGGAACAAAAGGTTTCGGACCCCCAGGTGCAAAGCGAAATTAAATCCCTTGGGCGCGTGGCCACGCAAAGCCACACAGAGTTAACCAATATTGACGACGCGATAAAACGCAGCCTGATCACTCAGCAAGAGTTCTCCAGCAAATTGAATATGCCCGCGGCCCCCAATGCCGGCTGGTTGTATTTGGGTGTGGTGAGTCAAGATAAATCCGAGTGGAAACTGCTTGCGCCCGAGGTGAATGGGCAACTGAATCCGCAGGTTAGTGTCGGCGAGCAAATTCATTTGCTGGACAACGTTTATTTGCGCGGCGATGCAGCGCCGACCCGATTGAATTTGGCACCGGTGCTCGGGGTTCGCCCGCGCGGTGAAGTGTTGGAAGTTACCGAAGTTAACTATGCGCCAGCGCGCATAGGTGGATGGGTGGTGTGGGTCCGGGTGCGACCTGCGCAATAAATGGCCCTGGACACCAGTCGTTTGTGTAAATATAGGTAGTTACTGTGAACTTATTTGCCGCTGCCAATGGCCAGCTATTCTGGCTGAGTTTGCTGCTTATGCTCGGTTTTTTGGGCTGGAGTTTATTGCGCGCACCTTGGCGTCAGCTGGCCGCGCAGCAACAGCGTCAGCATTTATTTTTTGCGGCGATATTGGGGTTGAGTTTGCTGTGGTTGCTGCGCGTAACGGTGCAGGGGATACTGGCGTTCCACCCGCTATTAATTACGGCGACCTGTATGGTCTTTGGCTTTAGTTTAACACTGGTTGTGGGGGCGGCAGCGCTCTTGCTGCAGGTAATTTACCGTTTGGCCCTGCATTTAGGCCAGGCACACTGGCTTAGCTATTGGCAGGCTCTGGATGTGCAAACCCTCCCGGTAGATTTTTGTATCAGTATTTTGGTGCCGGCAGCCTGGACCCAGGCAGTGCTCTGGTTTGTTAATCATCTTCATTTTAAAAATCCATTTACTTATTTTTTAGGCGTTGGTTTTTTTGGAGCCATGCTCGGGTGTCTGGTGATGGGGGCGAGCGCCTGGCTGTTGTTTTTTGTTACCGGTAACCAGGGGCATCAAATAGCGGTGGAGGATAATTTTTTTATCTTTTTATTAATGGCCTTTCCCGAAGGCTTTATTAACGGCAGCATGGCAACGGCGCTGACGGTGTTGGCGCCGGAGCTGGTGCGAACCTATCGTGATGATTGGTTTATTAAGGATTAAATAGCCATCGATAAAGTCGCAGTGAATGTGCAATTGCACATTTTGATTTGTGATTAAGTGCAAAGAAAATAACCTGCCTACCAAAAGTCGAACCAGCATAAATGTTTTTTGTGCCAGGCTCGCGCAAGATCAAACCACCTGCCAAAAGTCTTACTCTGTTTTTCAAAGGCCTTACTCTGTCTTCCAAAAGCCTTACTCTGTCTTCCAAAAGTCTTACCTTGATTTCCGAAAGTCGAACTAGGTGGTCCCAGTTTATGGTTTTAGACTCGGGACGGTTTTTTAACCGACCTAAATAATAG
>CBINKF010000400.1:0-3670 GCA_966251115.1 uncultured Cellvibrio sp. | reverse complement strand
AATATAGACATAGTGTTCGATACCCTGGGTGGCGAGGTGCAGGAGGCTTCCTGGTCGGTACTTAAACCCGGCGGAATTCTGGTGTCTATTGTCAGCCCGCCATCGCCAGAGCGAGCAGAAGCTTTAGGCCTGCGCAGTGCCTTTGTTTTTATTGAGCCCAATGCGGCAATTTTAAATGAGTATGCCACGCTGGTGGATTCTGGCTTAATCAGGCCTATTGTCGGCGCTGAATTTGCATTGAAGGATATTCAAAAAGCCCATGCACTAAGCGAGTCGGGCCGTACGGTTGGAAAAATAGTGTTATACGTAGGTCAACCTTAATTTTTTAACCTGTAGGAAATCTGCACACCGGGGCGCAACTGCGGCATTTTGCATTGCGCCTCTATTGGGTTATTTTGTGTATTTTGCCTTTTTATCTGCAGCATCCCCCTCACCAAGCCCTGCCACTACCAACCCGCTCGGGTTTTTAACCCTGGACAAAACACCCACTGGCTTGATTTTTCGCGAATCAACGTACGGAAATTTATTTGTCTGGCTTCTCAGGCCCTTAGGCACTATAAAATGCTGTAAAAACCCTTTAATTTAAGCGCTCGCTATTTTTATTTCCAGGGAACCTCTGATAAATGTTGGTGAGGCAGCCAGCGCATAGGTATGCGCGTGCTCGACGAGGAAGGAGTGTTTGAGTTGTTTAGCAGAGATAAAAGTAATACCAAATAGCTTGGTAAATTTAATTCAATAAAGAAATAATTAAACAAGAACTTAACAGGGCTGTTAGCGATGGAATTTTTATTTGTCACAATAGCCCATTGACACATCCGCTTTGGAAAGCAATTAACATGCGTAGAATAAAATGGAAATGGGCACTTTGGATGCTTCTGCTTTTACCCGTAGCGGCGCTCGCCAACTCAAATAAAAACATTGAGAAAAAATTAATTGAGTCTATGGGTCAAAATCACATCCATAATCTTTCGGTCGGCATTATTCAATCAGGCAAGCTAACTTATCTGGCAGATCTGCATTTGAGTGAAAGTAGTAGGATTGCACAGTCTGCGGGGATTGCACAGCCTGCGGGAAGTGCCCTGTTCCGCATAGCATCCATCACCAAACTTTTTACCGGGCAGGCTATTTTACAATTGGCTGAAAAGGGCAAGCTATCACTGGATGACAAGGTTGAGCGTTACATCCCCGAATTAAAAAACACTGAAATCAGCATTCGCCAATTACTGACGCATCATGCAAGCCTGCAAGACAGGGTCTGGCCGGAAGCTTTTAATAACAACAGCAGTTTTGATGCCTATATAGCTAAGGTTTTAGCGGCTAACCCACATATACATCCATCGGAAAACTTTGAATATTCCGACACCGGTTTTAACTTGCTTGGCAGAATTATTTCTCTGACCTCAGGCCAAAGTTATACCCACTACATTCAGGACCACATACTTACTCCTGCAAAAATGAAGGGGTCGGGGTTTTATTCTGGTATAAACGGGCCGCAACCCAGTGCTGCCCCCTTTAAAGATGGCAAGCCGATTCCGCTCGAAAAACAATGGCCTTATGACCCTCAGTTTTTCCCCTCCGAAGGTTTAATATCAAACGCTTTTGATTTAAGCCAATGGGCACTGCTGGTATTAAATAAAGACACAAGGCTTTTATCAATAGCCTCCTACCAGGAAATGCAAACGCCGCGACTGGCCACCACCTGGCCAGATACACGTATAGGCCTGGCTTGGTTTACCACTGCAAGAAACGGCCAAAACTACAGCTTTCATATGGGCGGTATTCGCGGCTACCAATCAATTATCGCTATGAACGCTGATACCAAAAGCGCCATTATTTTACTCTCCAACACCAGCGATCTTCCTCGTTGGGAATTGGTAGACTTGATCAAGAGTCAATTGGAGAGCCGCTGAGGCCCTATAACACCTATTCCACTTAAAACTTATTTTTTAAAGATCCTTAAATCTAGCAATTCAGGCTTTTGTAACCACGCCCAGGGTGTAGCCGACTTTTTCGTGGTTAAGCGCTGCTATGCTTTAAGCATGCAAACGAAATTCGGCTTTTTATTTTTTTTGGTTTTTTGTATTGCCCTGTCTGCGGACTTGGGGGCAGAGCCTGATGGTGCCGGATCTACCCCCGCCAATACAGGGGTAATTATTGAAATCGACGGCCCCGTTGGTCCCGCCATTAGTAGTTATGTGGTGGAGGAGATTGCCCAGGCAACAGCCGACAAGGCGGAGCTGATTATTTTGCGCATAGACACGCCCGGCGGTTTGGATAGCGCCATGCGCGATATTATCAAGGCGATACTCAATTCCCCTGTGCCGGTGGTTGGCTTTGTCGCGCCGGCGGGTGCCAGGGCGGCAAGTGCCGGCACTTATATTCTTTATGCCTGCCACCTGGCAGCCATGGCGCCGGCCACTAACTTGGGGGCTGCCACCCCCATCCCCCTAACAGCCCTACCGGCGGCAGCGCCCGATTCAAACGACGACAAAGCGCGCTCGCCAGGGCAAAAAACACCGTCGAATCCTGCCGCTGAGGCAGCGCCTGGCAATGCCGCCCAGCACAAGGTGGTGAATGATGCGGTGGCCTATATTCGCAGCCTGGCGGAGCTGCGCGGGCGCAATGCCGATTGGGCCGAACAGGCTGTGCGCGGGGGTGAGAGCCTGTCAGCAGAGCAGGCGCTTAAACATCATGTGGTGGATTTACTGGCCAAGGATATTCCCGCCCTGCTCGACGCGATTGACGGGCGCACACTCGAGGTGGGAGGCAATCAGCTGCAGTTGCACACAGGTTCACTCCAGCTAAATACCATGTCCCCCAATTGGCGCACCCGCATTTTGATCATTCTTACCAACCCCAGTATGGCCTATATCCTCATGATGATCGGCATCTATGGGCTGATCCTCGAAGGCTATAACCCGGGCGCCATTCTGCCGGGCGTGTTGGGCGCTATATGCCTGCTGCTGGCCATGTTTGCGTTCCAGTTGCTGCCGGTAAATTACACTGGCCTGGCGCTTATTTTTCTTGGCCTGGCACTAATGATGGCGGAGGCCTTTGTGCCCAGCTTTGGCACCCTGGGCCTTGGTGGTATTGCCGCCTTTGTATTTGGCTCCATCATGCTAATGGATAGCGATGTGCCTGGCTATCAGGTGCCCCTGGGCCTGGTGAGCGCCATAGCCCTGGGCGGCGCCCTGGCGATTAGCGCAACTGTGATTTTATTAATTCGCGCGCGCCGGCGCGCGATAACCATAGGTGCCGAAATCATAATTGGCGCAAACACCGAAGTCATTGCCGATTTTCAGCCGGACAAGCTGGGCTATGTTGGCAGTGTTTGGCTGGCGGGCGAAATTTGGCAAGCGCGCAGTGATCAGCCGCTGCACAAGGGGCAGCGGGTGGTTGTGCGTTCGCGCGAAGGCCTGGTAGTGAGGGTGACGCGGCATTAAACACTGAATTAACCGGAGATACTGAGATGATCAGCTTCTGGAGTTTTTTACTTGGCCTGGTGGTGCTTTTTTTGTTTTCGGCCATCAAGGTGCTGTTGGAATACGAGCGGGGTGTGGTTTTTACCCTGGGACGCTATACCGGGGTAAAGGGCCCGGGCCTGCTGATTTTAATCCCCGGCATACAGCGCATGGTGCGTGTGGATTTGCGTGTGGTGGTGATGGATGTG
>CBINKF010000399.1:0-3671 GCA_966251115.1 uncultured Cellvibrio sp. | reverse complement strand
AGCCCCATCCAGAGATGAGTGGACAAACTCTGGCGCAAATTGCTCGCCAGTGGAAGCTATCGCTGCTCGACGCCGCTAAAAAATTACAGCCCGCCGGTGCGGTTTACCACGGCATGAGCGAGGCCGATGTGCAGCAGATACTCGCCCACCCGCGCACCATGATTGGCTCCGATGGTTTGCCCGTTGATCCTCTACCTCACCCGCGCTTATGGGGCGCCTTTCCGCGCGTGCTTGGCCACTATGCGCGCGATAAAAAATTATTTTCGCTGAGCGAGGCAATTCGCAAAATGACTGGCCTCTCGGCGGCGCGCTTTGGCTTGAGCGATCGCGGATTGCTACAGGTGGGTAAAGCGGCGGATTTAGTGCTGTTTGATCCGCTGCGGATAAAAGATACCGCAACTTTTACCCAGCCACAGCAGTTGGCCGAGGGCATAGATGCTGTGTGGGTGAATGGCCAGCTGAGCTATAGCCAGCAGCAATTGCAGGGCGCGCGCGCGGGAAAATTTCTCGCGCGGCGCGGCGATATTCGCGCGACTTTTGTTTAGACATTTGATGGCGCAGTTGAAATGAATTGAATTCACTTCAGGCACGCCGTAAATACATCCCTGTAGGCTCGTCAAAAAGATCCCTCTTTTTGACGGCCTGAAATGAATCCAATTCATTTCAGGCCAGAGTGAACCAAAAAATTGCGAGGTGAACATGAGCGATATCCAACGTATAGGTGTGGAGGGCGGCAAGGGCACGGGCGGCCAACACTTGCCTTTTGCACGCGCCGCCGGCGCCGATGGCTGGCTGTTTGTATCCGGTCAGGTGCCTATGATCGACGGTGAAGTTATTGAGGGCGGCATAGTCAGCCAATCGCACCAGGCAATTAAAAATTTGCTGGCGATTTTGGCCGAGGCGGGTTTCGGCCCAGAGCATGTGGTGCGCTGCGGTGTATGGCTGGACGACCCGCGCGATTTTATGTCGTTTAACCGGGTGTTTATGGAATATTTCGGCGCTAACCCACCAGCGCGCGCCTGCGTGGTCTCCAGCATGGTAGTGGACTGCAAAGTGGAAATAGACTGCGTGGCTTATAAAAAGCCCTAATAAAGCCAGGTTATAAAAATAAATTTGTATTCGATGCAAAAACTTATTCAACATCTAGCGCTGCTCGCGTTGCTGCTTTCGCCGCCCGCGTTGCTTGTGGCACCGCTAACGGCGGTTGGCCAGAGCCTGCCATTAATGCCCTACCCGCAACAGGTAATTGCGGGCGAGGGCCATTTGCTGTTGAACAATAATTTGCACCTGGATTATCAGGGCGGCGATGCGTTAATTGAAGCTGCTTTGGCACGCTTTGAAACTCGTTTTAATCGCCAGACTCGCCAGGCGCTGCGCATCAGTCGCGACCATCAACAGCTGCCGCAGCTAAAAATTCAGGTAAATTCCAAACAGCCCCTGAGTAATTCGCTCAGTGATTGGAACGAGTCCTATCAGCTGGCGATAGTGGGCCAGCAAATTCAAATTAATGCGCAGCAAAATATCGGCGTGCTGCGCGCACTCGAAACGCTGCTGCAATTGGTGAGTGTCTCGCCCCAAAATGCAGCCGAAAGCGAGTCGATAAAAATTCCTCGCCTGATTATTAATGACGCGCCGCGCTTCGCCTGGCGCGGATTATTAATCGATTGCTCGCGCCATTTCTTTTC
Organism: uncultured Cellvibrio sp.; assembly: GCA_966251115.1. GTDB lineage: Bacteria > Pseudomonadota > Gammaproteobacteria > Pseudomonadales > Cellvibrionaceae > Cellvibrio. The sequence continues at coordinate 1,986 of CBINKF010000399.1, read as the reverse complement.
GCTGGACACACTCAAGCGGCAATTGGATGTGATGGCGGCAGCCAAGCTCAATGTATTCCACTGGCATTTAACCGACGACCAGGGCTGGCGCTTTGAATCCAGGGCTTATCCGCGTTTGCAGCAAAAAGCATCGGGCGGTGAGTTTTACACCCAGGCGCAAATGCGTGAACTGGTAGCCTATGCGCGCGCACGCGGTATTGCTGTGCTGCCGGAGATAGATTTGCCCGGCCACGCCAGCGCAATAGCTGTGGCCTACCCGGAATTAATGGCAGCACCCGGCCCCTATGCGATGACCGATACCTGGGGCGTACATCAGCCGACGCTCGATCCCAGCAACCCTGCAGTGTATAAATTTGCGGATGAGCTTTTTGCTGAACTCAGGGCCATTTTTCCGTTTGAATATGTGCATATTGGTGGCGATGAAGTCGATCCCAGTCAATGGCTGGCGAGTGCTCGCATCCAGCAGTTTATGGTCGAGCAACATTTAGCAGATCCTCAGGCATTGCAGGCCTATTTCAACCAGCGCCTCTATCAACTGCTGAAAAAGCATCAGCGCAAAATGATTGGCTGGGATGAAATCCTGCATCCGGAGTTGCCGCGCGACATAGTCGTGCAATCCTGGCGTGGACCGGATGCGGTAAGTGCCGCTGTGAGCCAGGGTTTTAATGCGCTGCTCTCCACCGGTTACTATCTGGATCAACCCCAGAGCGCCGCCTATCACTATCGCCAGGACCCAATTCCGCCAGTGCCCTATCAACCGCCAGCACTGAGCGCCGGCGAGCAATGGCGCAGCTGGCGCTTTAGCATTGCGCGCCAGCGCGGCGCCCCAATTACTGGCAGCTTTACCCTGATCCAATCCTCCAATCATAAGCCAGCGCAGGGCTTTATCGATTTCGAAGGTAAATCCCGTCGCCCGCTCACATTTGCCGCGGCGAGCGCAAATGATTTGGCGTTTGGCCTGGATACCTGGATGGGGCCGCTGCAGTTCCAGGTGGATATTAACGACGGCAAGCTGAGCGGGCAGGTGATTATTGGCAATGCCCCCTATCCCTTAAGTGTCGAGCCGTTTACCCGTGGGAATATCCCCGGCGCCAGCGTTGCTCCGGCCAAGGTGTTTGTCCCCGCGTTAACAGACCGCCAGCAGCAACTTGTTCGCGGCGGCGAGGCGGCGCTCTGGAGTGAGCTGGTTGATGAGCAGACTATAGATTCGCGTCTTTGGCCGCGCGCTTTTGCGGTTGCGGAGCGGCTTTGGTCTGCGGCGGATTGGCGGGATGAATCCAGCTTATATAACCGGCTTGAGACAACGATGACATGGGCCAGGCGCAGTACCGGCCTGGCGGATAAAAAGCAGCAACAACAAGCGCTTTTGCGCCTGGCGGGACACAATGGCTACCCGCTCCTGGCCAGTTTGGCGCAGGCTCTGGAGCCGGCGCAGTACTATTACCGCCAGCACCAAAAATCGGCCCAGGCGAGCTATTCGCGTGCGGATTCGCTCGAGCAATTAGTAGATGCACTGCCGGTTGAGTCCAACGGGTGCCGTCAACTGGAGCAGCTGGTCGATGATTGGCAAGCTGATAAAAATCCACAAAAAGCAGCGGAAATAGCCACCTTTTTACAAACTTGGCTCACCAATTACCCCAAGTTGGCCAAGCTTTTGCAGAACCGGGAAGTGCTCAAACCACTTTTGCCGTTGGCACAAAGTGTAAAGGATCTCTTTTCATTGGGGCTGGCACAAGTGCAGGCCCAAACTGCTGACAGCAGAGCCCCAGGCGCGCTGTCTGGCGCGGATACTGCGCAGCAAGCTGTGCTGTTTCAGGCCCATCAGGTGCACCAGGAAATGTTGATTTGCGCGGCAGGCGCGGTGCAGAAATTGGTGCAAATTCCCCACAACTCCCAGTAAACAGGTGCTTTTAAGGTGCATTTTTCGGCTTCAGTTGACAACGTTGTCCAGCGGGGTGTACTTTGGCCTGAGATGGGCCAGAAACC
>CBINKF010000398.1:0-3677 GCA_966251115.1 uncultured Cellvibrio sp. | reverse complement strand
GCCCCACTGAAATCATTCGCAGCGGTGCGAGCATATTTAAAGAGCAGGCCGCCTGCCCCTTTAACGCCTTCGCCCGACTGCGCCTGGGCGCCTGGGCGCCAGACGCGCCCGTGCCCGGCTTCTCCGCGCTGGAGCGCGGCAATATGCTGCACGATGCCTTGGCGCGTATCTGGCGCGCGCTGGGCGATCAGGCGACACTACTTGGGCAGACGGACGAGCAGCTGACGCAACTGATTAACGAGTCCGTGCGAGACGCTGTCACCTCAGTCAAAACCCGGCGCGGCTTTTCCCTCAGCCAGTTTTACGCCGAATTGGAACAGGAGCGCCTGATTAATTTAATTGGTGAATGGCTGGCCGCCGAAAAACGGCGCCCGCCGTTTAAAGTGATCGCCATAGAAGAAGCCCTGGAAGTCAGCTTCGCCGGCCTGCCGCTCAAACTGCGCCTGGATCGCGTCGATCAGCTGCTGCACACTAACCAGCTGCTTTTAATTGACTACAAAACCGGCCAGCCCAGCACCAATTCCTGGCTCAGTGATCGCCCCGAAGAACCGCAATTGCCGCTTTACGCCCTGATCAATCCACAACCCGCCTCCGCGATTGCCTTTGCGCAAATCAATGCGCGGGCTATGGCGTGGAAAGGCGCAGGGGAACTTGAGGTTCAACATGAAGGGATTGAACACATTGATTGGGGCTTGCAGCGGCAGGAATGGCAGCAAGTGTTGACGCGTTTGGCTGAGGAGTTTTTAAGCGGTGATGCCAGGGTAGATTTTAAGGATGCAAAAGCACAGCAGTACGCGGAGGAATTGGTGCCATTGAATCGGATTTTGGAAAGAGAAACGATTGAGAAATTAAAAGGAAGTTTTTGATTTTTTGGAGAAATTCTTATTGCCTGCCGCAGGCGAAACCCTGCTTAAAAAAATTAAACACAACAGAATTTATGCAAACAAACAACGAGCAGATTCTTCCACCAGATTACCAAGTCCGCCTGGAAGCAATAAACCCAACCAAATCCTTTGCCGTGTCCGCCCCCGCCGGTTCCGGCAAAACCGGCCTGCTCACCCAGCGGGTACTGCAACTGCTCGCTGGCTGTGAACAGCCGGAGGAAGTGCTCGCTATTACCTTTACCCGCAAAGCCGCCGGCGAAATGCAGGACCGGATAATCAACGCCCTCTGGCAGGCCGCCGAGCAGCCAGCGCCGAGTGATGCCCATGCCAAACGCACCTGGGATTTGGCCCAGGCGGTGCTTGAACGCGATGCCGCACTCGGCTGGCATTTATTGCAAAGTCCGCAGCGTTTGCGCGTCACCACTATCGACAGCCTCTGCCGCAGTATCACCCAGCAATTGCCCCTGGCCAGTGGCATAGGTGCCCAGCCAGACACTTTGGAAAACCCCGACCTGGCCTATCGCCTGGCGGTGCGCGAATTATTTAAGCAGTTGGATAAAGAAGGTGAACTGCGCGAACATTTGGCGCGGCTGCTGCGCCATGTGGATAACAACCTGCAGGCGGTCGAGAATTTATTGGCGGGCCTGCTCGCCAAGCGCGAGCAGTGGTTAATGCCGCTGCTGATGGCACGCCACCAGCAGGCGCGGCCTTATTTTGAACAGGTAATTCGCGAGACTATTAGCGATCACCTGCAACAGGTCGCTCAGGCATTATTGCTCCACGGCAGCGAGCTTTGCACCATTGCCGATGGCGCTGCAACCCATTTGCAGGCAGAAGGCGAACGCAAAAATCGTATCCATAATTTACAGGGTATTGTTGGTTTACCCGATGCAGAACCCAGTGCGATAAACGACTGGCTGGCATTGGCGGATTTACTGCTGACCAACTCAGGCACTTATCGTGCGCGCCTGACCAAAGCCGAAGGTTTCCCCGCAGGCAAGGAAAACGCCAGCTTAAAAGAACGCTTCGCGCAACTGGTGGGCTCGCTGCGCGAAACCCAACCCGATGCCGAACAACTGATTGCTGCCATACGCGAATTGCCCCCGGCGCGCTACGACGACAGCCAATGGCAACTGCTGGAAAGTCTGACCCAAATTCTGCCGCAGCTGGTGGCCGAATTAACCCTGGTATTTAAACAGCTGGCCGCCACCGACTACACCGCCATTACCCAGGCGGCGCTGCTGGCGCTGGGCGATGAGGATGCACCGAGCGACCTCGCCCTGCAGCTGGATTACCGCATTCGCCATATTCTGGTGGATGAATTTCAGGATACCGCCAGCCCGCAATTGCAGCTGCTGCAAAAACTTACCGCCGGTTGGCAAAACGACGATGGCCGCACCCTGTTTATCGTGGGCGATGGAATGCAGTCCTGCTACGGTTTTCGCAATGCCAATGTGGGTTTATTTTTAGACGCGCGCCAACAGGGAATTGGCAATGTCGGATTGGATGCGCAGGATCTCTGCGTTAACTTTCGCTCGCAATCCGGTGTGGTGGATTGGGTCAATCAGATTTTTAAACACGCCTTTCCCGCACAGGACGATATCTCCCGCGGCGCAGTGAAATATTCCGAAAGCTCCGCATTTAAACCGGCTCTGGAAGGTGACGCCGTACAAGTACATATCGCCAGCTACAGCACCGACAACAGCGACGAAGATGATTCCGCAATTGGTGATCGCGTGGACGCGCAAAAGCGCGAAGCACAAAAAGTTGTTGCGTTAATTAACGATGCCCAACAACAAAACCCCGAAGGCAGCATTGCGGTATTGGTGCGCACTCGCAGCCATCTGCAGTGGGTAATTCCGGCGCTTACTGCTGCCGGTTTGAGATTTCAGGCCACTGAAATTGATCGCCTGGCCAGTCGCATGGCAATAATGGATTTGCGCTCGCTCACCCGCGCGCTGCTCAATCCCCAGGATCGCATCGCCTGGCTGAGTATTTTACGCGCTCCCTGGTGCGGCCTGAGCCTCGCCGATTTACACCAGCTGGTGCATTTTGATTTGGGCAGTCAAAGCCCGCGCTTGGCCAATGGTTTGCCGTTAATCTGGACGCAAGTGCGTCACTATACCCAAATCCCCAATTTATCTGCGCCAGCAACATCCGCCTTAGCGCGGGTATTGCCAGTGCTGGAGCAAGCCTGGCAGGCGCGTGCGCGCAAGCCGCTGCGCCAGTGGTTAGAGGGAGTCTGGCTGGCACTCGGCGGCCCCGCCTGCCTGTTAGATAAAGATGATGTGGAAAATATTCAAAGCTATTTGGCGCTGCTGGATAAACACCAGCAGGCCGGCCAGATTCTTGATTGGAGCGCTTTTGATCAGGCAATGGAGCAATTGTTTGCCGCCCCCCGCGCCGACGCCGACCCGCGTTTGCAGGTGATGACCATTCACAAATCCAAGGGCCTGGAATTTGATACGGTGATTATCCCCGGCCTGGATCGCGGCAAGCGCTCGGACGAAAAAGAGTTGCTCTTGTGGCAAGAGCGCATCAGCCACAGTGGCGAACGCCAGTTGCTGCTCGGCTCCTTTGCCCCTGTGGGTAAAGAGGATGACCAGCTCTATACATTTATGCGCGGTGAAGCCACCAAGCAACAATTATTTGAAGCCACGCGCCTGCTCTATGTGGGCTGCACCCGCGCTATCCAGCGCCTGCACCTGCTCGCCTGTGTGCAATACAAAGAAGAGTCTTACAAAGCGCCGGCCAAACAATCGCTGCTCGCCTGTATCTGGGCACAGATACAGG
>CBINKF010000397.1:0-3686 GCA_966251115.1 uncultured Cellvibrio sp. | reverse complement strand
ACGGCAACAGCTGAAGAGTAAGCCGCTTGTGCCGCCGCTTTGTCGCCAGATTGGATAGCGCTCAGCACTTTCTTGAGGTAGGTACGCCCCATAGAGCGCATGCTTGCGTTGTGCTTGCGAGCTTTCTCGTTTTGGCGCGCACGTTTTTTAGCTTGGGGTGAATTAGCCACCGTAGTGCTCCTGTAAAAATCTTAAAAAGTAAAAGGGTCAACCAGCATGGCGGAAACCGCCGAAATAGGGTCTGGAATCAAGGACGCGACATTATGCCGTTTTGAAAGCGATTGTCAACCAAGAAATCCGCGCAAAACCCGTGCTGACGCCTGCTCGGTTTGCCTTTGGGCGGCGCCCGGTTTGCCTTGGAACGGTGCCTGGGTGGTGGCAGCGGACATTCTTTAGCTGCGCCCGGCGCCGGGCTTTTCGACCTCGCAAGCCAATGGCCGCCGGGTGACTTTTTATAAAATTCGGGCGCACATTATAAAATTCAGGCGCACACCTGCACCGGTAAAAAATTACCCTGGCGGAGAGTTTACGCGGGCGCCAAACGGCGCAGCAGTTATTGGAATCCATTGCATTGCTGAGCGGCTACCCAGCCGGGGCTCTGTGAGTTGTACTTTGAACTGTACTTGAGTTGTATAAGGAGTCGCCCTTTGGCGTGACGCTTCACTCAACCCCGAGGCTTGGGGGTGTTGTGTCACAGTGAAGCTGGTAATATCCCGACCAGAAATCACTCAGTGAGCAGGGGATGGTGAGCGTGGCCGAAGGCGATAATTTTGATAAGACCAGTATTCGTGTCGATGATGATGCGACGCGCGTGGTTAAGCCTCTCAAAACCAGACCCGAGACCAAGGCTGAGGTTTTGCCGCAGACGCTCACCGGGCAAGAGGCGGAAACTGTGTCTGCCCAGGAGCCGGCGACAAAGGTTGAGCCGGATGCGGCAGCCCGCGGGACCGAAGCTCGCGCCTCGGCTGAGGCTGCGGTAAATGACCAGAACCCAAGCGCAACCCAGTTTACGGTTTACTCTGCCCCCCACAATCACTCCGCCGGTTTTGCCCAGGCGCGCCAGCTGGCCCAGGAGTCGCTGCAGTCGGGTACTGGCTCACTGCTAAAAAAGCGCTTTTTATTGGAATCGGTGCTGTGCGAGGGCGGTATGGGGACCGTCTACAAAACCAAGGATTTGCGCAAAGTCGAGGCGGAAGACCCCAACCCCTATATCGCCACCAAGGTGCTCAACTCGGCCTTTAAAGATCATCCGGACGCCTTTGTTACCCTGCAGCAGGAAACCGCCAAATCCCAGACCCTGGCGCACCCGAATATAGTGACGGTGCACGACTTCGACCGCGACGGCGACACCCTGTTTATGACCATGGAGCTGCTTGAAGGTGAGCCGCTCGATAAGTTGCTGCGCCACCAAGCCGGCAAAGGCCTGCCCAAACAACAGGTGTGGACCATTGCGCGCGACCTGGGGGCGGCCCTCTCCTACGCCCACCAGCGGCAAATTATTCACGCCGACTTTAAACCGGGCAATATTTTTGTGGGCAGCGACGGCCACGCCAAGGTGCTGGATTTTGGCATCGCCCGCGCCGCCTCCAAGGAGTCGCAAAAGCACAAATTCGACGCCGGCCAGTTGGGCGCGCTCACCCCGGCCTACGCCAGTATCGAGATGGTGCGCGATGAACCGGTTAGTTTTAGCGATGATGTTTACGCCCTGGCGGTGGTGATCTATGAGATGCTGTCTGGCCGTCACCCCTTTAAAAATCGCTCGGCGCTGGAAGCCAAAGAGCAGCGCATGCGCCCCGCGCGCATTGAGCAATTAAGTGCGCGCGAATGGAAGGCGCTAAGCCACGCGTTGGCGCTGGACAAGGCCGCGCGCACAGCCACGGTGCAGGAGTTTTTGCGCGAGCTGTTTCCGCGTCGCAATTCGGCGCTGGCACGTGTGGCGGTGACAGTGGCGCTGGTGTCTCTGGTTGGTGCCGGGTGGTTTGGCTATCGCCAGCATGTCAACCGCATTAACACCCAGCAGGCAGTTGCGACAAAGCTGGCGGCCGCGCAGGGCTGTTTTGCGCGCAGCGACTTTACCTGCGCGATTGAGCAGAGCCTGGTGGCGGTTAACCTGGACCCGCAAAATCAAGCGGCTGCACAATTGTTGCAGGCGGCGCAACTGGCCAAGCAGGAGCGGGCTGACGACGAAAAGGTCGTGCAGTTGCTGCGCGAGGCCAATGATTGCCTGGCCCGGGGCGAGGCCGCTTGTGTGCAGGTTAAAGCGCGCGATGTGCTGGCCATGAAAGCCGACAACGCCCAGGCGAAACTGCTGCTGGCGGAAGCAACGCGGCAACTGGAAGACAACAATATTCGCGATCTGGTACAGCAGGGCGAGTCCTGCTTGCAACAGGGCGATACCAATTGTGCGCAGTTGTTTTTGGACAAGGCACGCGCGATTAACAGCGAGCACAGCGCCACGCAAACCCTGGCAACTGATTTATCCAGTTATCAACAGCGCCAGGCCAGTGCCCAGCAAGCTCAAAGCGAGCAGATTCAGCAGTTGTTAAGTCGCGCCAACCAATGTTGGATACGCAAGGACTACACCTGCACCATTGCCCAGAGCGAAGCGGTGCTGCGCATCGACGGGGCCAATGCCCAGGCGATAGAAATCAAACAGGCCGCCGCCCTGGCGCAGCAACAGGCGCGCGACCTGGGACAAAAAGTGGATAAGCTGCTGGACGAGGCGGATGCCTGTCTGGCCAGGAAAAACTATTCATGCAGCATCGCCAAGGCGGAGTCTGCACTGGATTTAGCACCGGGCAACGCACGTGCTCAGGCGCTAAAAAACCGCGCTCAAGAAACGCAGCGCAAACTCAAGGAAAGCGGGTTTAATATTAAATAGCCGCAGATTGTTTAACTTAACAAGGCAGGAATAATTATGCGTAAAAGTCTTTTGGCGTTAACTCTTATAGCCTTTGTGGCGCAGCAGGGCTATGGCTTTGGCCTGGGCGATTTAAAGCGGGTGGTGGATAAGTCCTACAAGTGCAAAGCGGGCGATCAGGGCTGCAAAAACCGCGAGCACTTAAAAGCGGTGGCCAAGGTGGCAGCGGTTGCTGTTGTGGCAACGGTAATCACCAAGATGATTATCAAACAGCGCTCCAAGCGCCTGGCCAAAGAGGATCAGGTGGCGCAGGACTATAAAACCCAGCAGGGTAATTTACCCCCCGAGCCCATCGCCACTCAATATCAAACAACTGCACTGCCGGGCAGCGTAGTGGTGCCGGGGAAGGAAATCGTCATCCAGTCGGATATAGTGGTGGTGCCTGGGGCCACGGAAAAGAAAGCGCTCATCGAGGAGCGGATTGCCATTTACGATAATGAAGACAACACCAAAGAATTGAAAACCTTGACCAAGGCGGTAAATGCCAGCAGCAAGCGCGCCGGACACTATCAAAATGAATTTACCTTCACCCTGCCCGAAGGTGTGCCCCAGGGCGTTTACCCTATCAAAACCGAGTTGCTGCTCAACGGCAAGGTAGTGGATAGCAATGACAACAACCTGCAGTTGGTGATGGAAGTGAACAACCTCGGTCAATGGCAGTTATTGGCGCTAAATAATTAGGGCCTGTTAACACTACTTCGATTGTCGATGTTGCCCCTAAAAAAGCACCAATCAAGGCGCAAGGAACGTGGTTTGGTTACTCCAA
>CBINKF010000396.1:0-3687 GCA_966251115.1 uncultured Cellvibrio sp. | reverse complement strand
AAGCAGATTGCCAATGGCAACGCGGTTGGTTGGATGACCGCGGGTGAGTGGCTTGAGTACACAATATTTGTGGAGAGCGAAGGTGACTATGACCTGACGATTCGCTCAGGAGCAGTGGCGAGCGGCCGCACTCTGAAAATATCGCAATGCAACAGCACCTTGTTGGAAGCGTTCCAGGTACCCACAGTAAACGCCTGGGGAGAATTTAAAATCCTGCCCGCCGGTAAAATTCACCTCAAGCCCGGCTATCAAAAAATCCGGGTAACGGTGGGGGCGAGTGACTATGTGGATTTGGATTGGCTTCACATTGGGCCCTATAGCGGCGACACGGATACACCCGATAATGGCACTCTGCCCAGCGCCGGTTGCGGGCAGAGCCGCTCGCTGCAAAATGGCTGGCACAGCTTGACGGTTGGCGGGCTCAATCGCTCGTACATTTTGCGGGTGCCGGACAATTACGACAATCAGCATCCCTATCGTCTGGTGCTGGGTTATCACTGGCTTAATGGTGATGCTACCCAGGTGGCTAATGGCGGCAATGGTTCGGCGACAGAGACGCCTTATTATGGCCTGTGGAATCTCGCCCAGAACTCCACCATCTTTGTTGCACCGGAAGGTATTGATAAGGGCTGGGCCAATACCAATAATCGCGATCTCGCTTTTACCGATGCAATTCTCAATCAAGTGCAAGCAAACCTGTGCATCGACAAAAGCCGCATTTTTGCGACCGGGTTCAGCTATGGCGCGGGCTTTTCCAATGCCATTGCCTGCGCACGCGCCAATGTGTTTCGCGGTGTTGCGCTTTACTCAGGTGCGCAGCTGAGCGGTTGTAGTGGCGGCACATCACCCATTGCTTATTTTGCTACCCACGGTTTGGACGACAATGTGTTGAACATTTCTCTGGGGCGCGCGCTGAGGGATCGCTTTGTTGCCAATAATCAATGTATTGCGCAAAGCCCGGCGGAGCCCGCGCGCGGCAGTGGTACCCATATTTGCACGTCCTATCAGGGGTGTACTGCCGGTTTCCCGGTGCGTTGGTGTGCATTTGATGGCGGCCACTGGCCCTCGCAGCATGATGCCGGCCAGGCTAATAGTTGGATTCCCGGTGAAGCCTGGAATTTCATCAGCCAATTTTAAAACCCGCAGCAATTGACTCTTGTGTGGGAGCCCGGCCAAGAGCCGGGCTTTTTTTTGTAAATTTTTCGGGTTTTGTGCCGCGCTATTCGAGTCTTTGCCAAAATTTACTCTACCTGAGTCCGGGCATAACTTGATATTGACATACAATATGGTAATAATGACTATATGATATGAGGGCTCTAAAAAAGAGCTGCCAATAAACAATAAAACTAATGCCTAGCGGTATAAGCGAGAGGAAATAAAAAATGTGTCGTATGGTCTTTTACGCTTTGTTCGTCCTGATGTTCACGCCCCTGTGTTCTTTTGTGTCCGCTGCGGAATCAGCTGTCCATCCCATCAAACATTATCGCGATAGTCTCTGGGCCAGCCCCAAGGGTTTTGATTTAACCCTGGATATCGCCGTGCCCGAGAGCGGGGCCAAAATCAAACCGGTACTGGTTATTTTTCACGGTGGTGGTTGGCTGCTCAATAACAAATCCATCATGACCGATTTGGCCGATGCTATCGCCAGTCGCACCGATGTGATTACGGTAAATGCCAATTACCGCTTGCTGCCCGATCTCGATAACACCACCACCGTGAACGAGCTAATTGAAGACGCCATGGGCGCCGTGCTGTGGGTTAAACAAAACATTAAGCGTTACGGTGGCGACCCCAAAAAAATCGCACTAACCGGTGATAGCGCCGGTGGCCATTTGGCTCTGATGGTTACGCTTGCTGGGCGCAACTTGAGCAGTCATGGTTTTGCTAAAAAGCCTTTGGGTTTCAAACCAAGCTATTTACCTAAAGGGAGAAGCGCGGAAGCTGTGGCGCGCACAGACGGCTTAAAAGTTCAGGCCGCTATTTTGAGTTACGCCGCCCTGGGCCTGGTGGAAGCTGCGCAAAATGGATTTGAGGCAGAGGGTAATATGTTTTGGAAATTTGCCAATGCAAAACCGCGCGGTTTGTTTGGCAATAAAATTAATGTCAAAGATAATCTGGATTATTACCAGGCAGTTTCTTCCGATCAATATATTGTCGCCGCTAAAGATTATACCTTGCCACCCTTGTTTTTCTTTGTGGGTGAAAACGACCCCATTATTAAGCCGGAAAGAACCCGAGCTTATGTAGATAACCTTAACCATCTGGGGCAATCAGCCGAATTTAAAGTCTACCCAGGGAAAGCGCACGGCTTTTTAGACAGCGGCTGCAACGATTATAACCACGGCTGCTTCAAAGAGCTGTCGGAGCCGGCAGTTACTGACATGATTAGTTTTCTGAATAAAGTTTTTAAATTGTAATTGTTTTACATAATTACTCCGTCATTGACAAAGCAAGACCAGAAGCACCAATAAAAGTAGGTGTTATCCCAGTATTTTTTCCAAATTAATACTGGGCCTGCTTTTTATTGAGGTCGCACTGGTTCTGCAAATTCTTTCCGCGCGTCAACCAACTTTTAGCCGGGCGCAGGCTCTGTATTGGCCAGGTCTGGCTCTGGATTTTTCACTATGAACAGATTTTTCTCCCGAAAATTTTTAAATACCTCATCTCGATTAATAGCCAAGCGCCAATTACCCAAATACCAAAGGCTGGGCCCCTTGCTGTTGGCTTTGGCGGGTATTCAGCTTGCTCCCCTGGTTAATGCCCAACTGGCCCAGGGCCAGGTGCAAGCCCCGCTTGAAATACCCAAATACCAAAATATCGCCTTGCCATTTACCGAGCGCGCGGCAGACCTGGTAGGGCGCATGACTCTGGATGAAAAACTTCCCCAGTTAATGAATGATGCGCCCGCTATCCCCCGTCTTGGCGTGCGCGAATATAACTGGTGGAACGAAGGCCTGCACGGTGTTGCGGCTAACGGTGACGCGAGTGTATTTCCCCAGGCCATAGGCATGGCCGCCACTTGGGATGCGCCGCTAATGCAGCAGGTTGCCGATGTGATCAGCACCGAATTTCGTGCCAAGTACTATGCCAGTCAACATCGATTTGGTGGTTCGGATTGGTTTGGCGGGCTGACAGTCTGGTCGCCCAATATCAATATTTTTCGCGATCCGCGCTGGGGTCGCGGCCAGGAAACCTATGGTGAGGACCCGTATCTCACCGCTCGTCTGGGTGTTGCTTTTGTTAAAGGCCTACAGGGGGATGACCCGCGCTATTTAAAAACTGTGGCCACGCCCAAACACTTTGCGGTGCACTCAGGCCCGGAGGCCAATCGCCACCGGGACGATATTCATCCAAGTGCAAAAGATTTAGAGGAAACCTATTTGCCCGCGTTTCGCGCTACGGTGATGGAAGCTGGGGCGCAATCCATTATGTGCGCCTACAATGCGGTGGATGGTGTACCCGCCTGTGCCAATGCCGATTTGCTCGATAAAACACTGCGCCAGCAGTGGGGCTTTAAGGGTTTTGTTGTTTCTGATTGCGGCGCTGTGTTTGATATTTATGCGGATACTCACCACGGCTACCGCAACACGCCGGAGCAGGGCGTTAAGGCCGCCTTTGATGCCGGGATGGATTTAATTTGCGGCGATGCCAACGAGACTGATCACATTCGCTCCGCGCTCAAGCAGG
>CBINKF010000395.1:0-3689 GCA_966251115.1 uncultured Cellvibrio sp. | reverse complement strand
ATAATTAACGGGGAGGAATTTATGTTCAGGCAATTTAATAAACCCCAATTTATTGGTACCCCGGAGGCAAAATTTCGCCCGCTGGTGTGGGTAGCAATTTTGTGCCTGGGTGGTTGCAGCACTTTTTTTCATCCGGGGCGAGTGGCCGGTAGCGGCGATAGTGGCAAGGTTGATGATGCCGCACTCAAGCAAACGGTAGACGAGTGGCGTGAAGCCAAACCCAATATCGAAAAGCTCGCCAAGCTCGAAGGCGATTTGAATTTTTTGCTTAACGAAGTAAGCAAAATGTCGGAAATTGGCCAAGTGCCGGGTATGCCTATTGCCGGTGGACCCAACTCGGTAGCCGGTGGTCCCAACTCGGTAAAAGTACCCAGCATCAGTGAGGAAACCCTTACCATCGACGCCAATGGCCAGGTGGTGGCGCGCAACAACAATGCGCCTGCGGGTGACTCCAGTTATACCAATACCGGCACTATCAACAGCACAGAGGCAAATACAGGTGCAATGGCTTACGGGGGAAATAACGGTGGTGTGGTTAATTTTGCCAACTTTCAATGCCCGCAGCCATTTAACAACGGCTACCAAAAAAACTTGGCGTTTTTCAGCTTTCCCCGTGTCAAAACCGACTCCAGTAAAGTCGGTGCACTCTACAAAGTTGAACAGCATTTACCCATGCTAATAGGTGCAAACCTTTATAACCGCCACGGCATACCCGCGCCATTGCAATTGGGCAATAGTTTTGCCAACGCCGGTGAGCGCGGCGAGCTGGATACCGCCGATCAATTGCAAACGCTCGCGCGCCAGCATCGCGCGCAATATTTTGTTACCGGCGATGTGGATGACATGTCGCTCACCTATACCGACTCGGTGGTCGACCCGGGTCTCTACACGCGTTTTGTCAGCGGTGTTCACGACCTGTTTCACTTTAACAGCCGGCTCGATAAACGCAGCCGTGTATTCAGTTTTACGCTGGAAGTGCGCGACAGCATTACCGGGCAAATTGTGTTTGCCAAGCGCTATAAAACCTTTGGTAAGTGGAATACCTCTGCCGATGCCAAAGAGGGGTTTGCCTCGCCCGAATTCTGGAAAACCGACTACGGTCATCAAGTGCAATATCTGGTGGGCAAAGCCAGCGACGAACTGGCCAGCTCCCTGCAGTGCCAACCCTTTATGGCGCGGGTGGATTCGCGCATGAGCCAGGACATGGTGGTGATTCACAGCGGCGCCAGCAACGGCCTGCAAGTAGGCGATGCCATGGAGCTGTACCAATTGGTGTATGAGCCGGTAACCGGCCAATACCAAAGGTACGAAACGCGCCTGATTAAAAAACGCGGCAAGGTGTATTTAACCGAAGTCTACCCCGGCCACAGTGTCGGCCATGTGGTGGATGAGCCATTGCTCAACGGCCAATATGTTGTGCGCGCGCTCTAATCCAATACTGACGTGAGCGCTTGCAGCAGGCCCTTGATTAAGGGCTGTTGCTGGCGCTCGCTGGCATAGCCAAAATACACCCCCAGGGTCTGCTTTACCTGGGGCAGTAAGATAACCTCGCCTTTGGCCTGCGCCTCTTCGGCCGTCTCCCGGTGTAAAAAGCCCAGGCCTACCCCGCCAGCAATTAAAGAGCGGGTTACTGCTTCCTGATCGACACTAATCACTTTAGCCGGGCGAAAGCCGCGCGCCTGGAACAGAGTTTCGGCAACAAAACCGCAGCAGCTGTGCAGCGCCGGGCAGATCCAGGGCTGCTGTGCCAGCACCGACCAATCGAGATTATCCTGGTCCTCAATCCAGCCCACTGGCGCAGCCATCATGACTGTAAAATCACTTACCTGGACACGCGCCAGCTGCGGATACTGCTGCCCTGTCTCGGAATAAAATCCCGCGTCCAGTTTGCCCTTGTCTAAAGCCTCCAGAATTTGCGCCGAGGAGCCGTATTCCAATTGAATTTCCACCTCCGGCAGCGTCTCCCCCAAACGGTTGAGCAACCTGCCCAGCAGAGGCGCGCTGGGTGCGCGGTTGGAACCCAAGCGCAACTGGCCGCTGACACCGGAGCGCAGCAGCCGCGCATCGGCGAGCAGGTTTTGATGAGCAGCGAGCAGTTGTTCAGCTTTAGGTAGCAGCTGCTCGCCCGCAATGGTTAAGGCCATGCCGCGCGAGTTGCGCTCAAACAGCGCCATACCCAGTTCATCTTCCAGGGATTTGATATGGGCACTCACCGCCGGCTGGCTGAGAAATAGCAGCTCAGCAGCGCGAGTGATACTGCCCTCGCAGGCAACGCGGACAAAGGTTTTAAGTTGGTAGATTTCCATAGCGATATTTTCGCGGCAATTGCTTTAGCAAAACTATATCAGCAGTTGGATTCCGGCGTAGAGTTTGGCGCTCAGGTATAACCCAATACCAAACACACTGTGGGTTAGCGCGCTTTTAAGCCGGGCTTGAGCCGGTTTAGGCGTGTTGGCAGCGGCTATACCCATACCAAAGCAGGGCTGCATTACCAACCAGGGCATAGCCAGAGTCACCCAGGCAATTAATAAGCAGGGTAAAAGGCTGGGGGCTGCGAGCCAGTCCAGGCCCACCACTACCAGCAACAGAGCGGCAAAGCCAATACCTATCAGGTAGTGCGCCGTCCAGCCAAGCGCGCACTCACCTGTTTGCACCGGCGCCTTGGCAATAGCGGCATGGCGCAACTGCCCCAGACGCATAAGGCTAATCCAGCGCCCCACCAGGCAATAGCTGAGCGACTTAACACCAAAGGCGCGCGCCAGCAGCAGCGCCCAAATATCCATCACCAGAGTCGCCCCCACACCCAAGGCCACGGCGGCTATCAAACCAGGCAATAAACTCATAGTTCACCTACTCCTTTACCAACACCAGGCTGGCGAGTTTGCGCACCAGGGGAGTAACCAGCAATATGGTGGGGAAGGCGATGACAAAGGCCAGTGCCCAGGCCCTCAGCCACACCTGGGCTATACCCTCCACCAGCCCCAGGTTAAACAGGCTGATCATTAAAGACATAATGCACGACATCAAAAGCGCCATAAAAAATGAGAAAGCCTGGGGCGCGAATTTTTTCGGGATCATAAATACCTCCACATAGAGTTGGTTAGTTAGGTAACTACTGGCGATGTGCCATGGAGCCAGTGTCTACCGGCAGCCGGACGGCGTCTAATGGTTAATCTAGAGGTCTGCCCCAGGTTTTGCTGAGGGCAAGCGCCCAGCTAACCAGGGGGGCTTTGCGGGGTTATAAATAAGTGGAAATTTCAGGCCAATAGATCGGTGACAAGTATACAAGCAGAGTTATATACTACTGGACTATAAGTCTTTAAGCGGGTAAGTTTTATCCGTGAAAAAGCAGGCAGCCACTTAATGGGCGCCTGCCACAGGTGGACGCAGCACCGGATCTGATCCATAAGGGTAATAGCGTCCCAACCCCTAAACAGATAAGAAGAGACAACAATGAATAGCGCTCTCCCTCACGCGGTTCCCACGCAAAAGCTCTCGGTGGTGGAAAAAGTCGGCTACAGCCTGGGCGACCTGGCAGCCAATCTGGTGTTCCAAACCTTTGTTACTTTTATTGCCTACTACTACACAGATGTGTATGGCTTGGCGCCCGATAAAGCCCAGTGGGTGATAGGCACCTGCGGTGTGCTCGGCGGGGTATTTCTCGCCCCGATTATCGGAGTATTGGCAGA
>CBINKF010000394.1:0-3699 GCA_966251115.1 uncultured Cellvibrio sp. | reverse complement strand
CTTCGCACCTGTGCAGATCCTGCTGGAAACCTTCGCGCGAAAAGGGGCGCACGTGAATGTGTCCCTCGTCGTAGGCGGCGGGTACGGGTTGATAAACATAAAACTGATAGCCGGGGAATTCGCGCAGTTGCGGCAATATGTCGTCGAGCCCGGCAAAGGGCAGGTACACCATGTAGTGTCCAGGTGTGGATTGGTTGGTGTAGTGGGAGGGTTCGACCAGGGGCGGCAGAATGGGCTGGTTGAAGTGATGCCAATGCAAACCTATGGGCAGGGTCACAGGCGCAAAGTTGCGCATAAACCACTGGGTAAAAATGTTATTGCCTTGTTTGGGTATCTCGTACAAAAAAGCATTCTGGTGTGAGATGCCAATGACTTTTTTACCTGCGCGTTTTGCCGCGCGCGCAGAGACAGGCTCAAAGTCGTTGATAATAAAATCGTAACCCTCCACATTCACTTTGTAAGAGTCTTGATTCAGCTGGCGCAAATTGGCCGAGAGCGCAGTTTTTAAATACAGAATTTTGCCGCTGCGGGTCGCAAAAGTAAGGCCGCGATATACCTGGTAATTGCCAAAGGCTTCCATATCAAAAAAATCTTTGGCGTCCCTGCCGGAAAATACCCAGTCTACCTGGGCGCCCACTTCGGCCAGGGCCTTGGCCATGATTCTTGCGCGTGTGATGTGACCATTGCCAGTACCTTGAACGCCGTACAATATTTTCATGGATGAGCCTTTGCTATTGGTGGATAAACTCAAGCGCGTTTAGCTGAGCGCCTGCATCAGCGAGTGCAAATACATCCCCCAAAAAGCGCAGAGGCTACCGAGGGTAGCGCCCGCCACTGTATCTGTAGGGTAATGCACGCCGAGCAATACGCGGCTGGCGCCTATACAGGCTGCCCAGATAAATGCCGGCAGTGCGAATATCGGGTAGTAACTGGCAACCAGGCAGGCAAATAAAAATGCTGCCGCTGTGTGGCCCGATGGAAAACTGAATTGATCTGAGGGGGTAATCCAGGCTTGGTAAAAATCCAATTTGGCGGCGGGTCGGTCGCGCTTGATTAAATTTTTTAGCAGCAGATAAAGGCTGACATCAAATACATAGGCGATAATTCCCGACCAGAAAAAATCCGCGCCGGAAACTGGTTCAAGTAGCAGAAGTGCAACGGCAATAACCAGATACATAGGGCCGTCGCCCGTGTGCGAAATTACTCGCACCGATTTGCGATAGGGAAAGGCTTTGGTGACGTGCACCCAAAGAAACGCCAAAGTATCCCAGTGGTGGACGCGCTGTAAAAAAGTGTTCATGATGCACCGCCTTGACTTTGATTGTCGCTGGTAAACACAAAACTCTTTTGGTGTTCATAGCTCGCACAACCAGTAAATCACCTAACTGTGACTGTTCTGTGAATACCCAGTGAACAAAGAGTTACATTTCCATTTGCAAAATGACGGAGAGGTTAGATGGGTAAGCCAGGTAAAACCGGTATTTCACGCGTGATAGATGCGTTTGGTTATTCAATGCAGGGCTTTGCCGCCGCCTGGCGTTACGAGGCGGCATTTCGTCAGGAGGTGGCGCTGGGCGTTATCCTGATTCCCGCCGCATTTTGGTTGGCGCGCACACCCATCGAATTAATTTTACTAATCGCCAGTGTGTTTTGGGTGTGGATGGCCGAGTTGGCCAATTCCTCAGTGGAGGCGGTGGTGGATCGCACTGGTGCAGAAAAACATGAACTCTCGGGGCGCGCCAAAGACATAGGCTCGGCACTGGTGTTTGTGAGCCTGGTGCTTCTGGCGTTTGTGTGGGGTGTAATCGCCCTGGACCGCTTCTTTGGGCCGCTTTTGTAAGTGCGCTTTTAACAACGCACAACTCCAGCAAGACGCACATACCTCAACAGGGCCGGATGGCCCTGTTGTTTTTTGGAGCTCTCAGTTTTTGGAGTGGTCATCCCTGCAGTAGCTTTCAGGGCTGTTGCGGTTCGACAATTACCGTACAGGTTTGCCCGGCCATAAGGCGGGTGTCTTGGGGGATCTCTGCCAGCTTTATCCTCACCGGTACCCGCTGCGCCAGGCGCACCCAGTTAAAGCTGGGATTGACATCCGACAGCAGCGAGCGGCCCACAGTATCGTTGTGATCGTTGATACCGTGGGGCAGGCTCTCGACGCTACCGCGCAATTCGCCGCCCTGCATCAGTTGAATCCGCACCGGATCACCCTCGCGCATGCGCGGCAATTTGGTCTCTTCAAAATAGCCTACGACTCTAAAGGAGTGGGCGTCGATGAGCGCCACCAAGGGTTTGCCAATCCCCGCGTAATCGCCCACTTCGGCAGTAAAGTTGGTGACGTAACCGTCTACGGGGGCACGCAACTCGGTGCGCTCCAGGTTGAGTTTGGCTAAATCCAGAGCTGCTTGCGCCTCGCGAAAAGCCGCTTCGGCGGCCGACGCCAGGGACGCGGTATTTTCGCGGTTCTCACTGGAAACTACCTGCGCACCGAGCTTGGCGCGGCGCCCGGCTTCCTGTTGGCGCAACTGCCACTCTATATCGCGCGCGTTCAATGCCGCCTCGGCCTGTTGCAGTGCCAGGCTGTAGCGCTGCGGGTCCAGGCGGATAAGCAGATCACCCTTGTGAACCAATTGGTTGTCCTTTATCCGTATCTCGGCCACCGGGCCAGCCACATCCGGAGCTATGTTGACTACATTGGCGCGCACCCGCCCGTCGCGAGTCCAGGGGTCGCGCATATAGTGGTCCCAGAGTGACCAGCCGATCATGAGCGCGGCGAGGCTGATGGTGAGCGTCAAGGCGAGACGCAAGGCTTGTGTGGGGTTCATGGGTTCATACTCTGGTAATGTTTTTAGTGATAAACGCCGAGACCGGCGCCGCCAAACAGACACACAAACAGTGCCAGGCGGAACAGCGGCGGGTGCCACAGGTAGCGATGCCAGTTGGCGCGCGCCAGCAGGCCGTCGATTATCCAGGTAAGCACCGCCGCGCCGATAAAAATCAGCAGCAAACTGGGGAAGTAAATACCTGAAAGCGCAAGCTCACGCGCCATGGTCAGCTCCTCTTGCGTTGATAGGACCAGGTTTGTTTTCGGTGCCATCCGTGGGGTGGTCGAGCGGCTGGCTGAAATCGGCGGCATCCATAAGCCCCGCGTGCAGACGAAACAGGGCGCTGTGGAGCCGCCGCTGGGCGTCTCCATTCCCATCCTCATCTCCACTCCCTTTGATGGGCGTGGTGATGGGCGTGGTATTGAGCTGGCGCATCAGTTTCTCCAGTTGCAGCAATACCAGTTGGCGATTCTCCTGGGTTAGCTCCAGGGCCAGGAGCCCGAGGTTGTCGAGTAGCTGGGCGACGGCTGGCTGCCAGGTCATCAGCGAGCTGTGTTGCTCCAGACAACGGCGTGTATCCAGCACGGCGTGGCCAATTTCCAGTACGGATAAACCGTAGTTTTGCGCCTCATTTACCCTTTGGGGCGGCAGGTCGCTGGTGGCGAGAATTTGTGCCTGAAGGTCGCGGCACTGGCTTTCAAACCTGGCGCGCAAACCAGCTAACGGGCGTTTACAGGCCTGCGCCAACTGGCTGCGCAGGCCGTTCAGCAAGCGGCGCATGCGCAGCTCACCTTCGGCGGGGATAAACACGCTAAAGGCGAGGGCTCCGGCGAGCATGCCGGCGATTAGTGACAACCCCTGGTTTAACAGCGCGGCC
>CBINKF010000393.1:0-3703 GCA_966251115.1 uncultured Cellvibrio sp. | reverse complement strand
ACCGCCAATAGCCGCGACAGTGTTGGCAGCATCGAGGCGGGTATCTTCCTTGCCCCTGCTTCATAAGCAGCAATCAACTGCTGCGATATGCCTAACGTCTCCGCCAGTTGTGTCTGTGTCCAGCCCAGCTCTTTGCGCAGCTCTGCCACTCTTTGGCCAAGTTGCTTGAAAAATACTGTGTCATCTTGGGTCATTTGTTCATCCAACAAGCTGTAGGTGAGCGCAAGATCAGGGCCAGGTCTTTGATTTATGTTTACCTCGCCAGTAAAGGTGCCAAGGTTACTGGCCTGGATGTGGATGAAGATGTGTTTGCCTTTCTTGAGGCCCAGGCCGATTTAAACCAGGTGAATATCACCACCCGCAAAGGCGCAATGGCCAGCCTGCGCAAAAAAGATCTGGCTGAATTTGATGTGATTGTCGGTGGCGATATTTGCTTTTGGGATGAACTTGGCGAAGAGTGGTTCGCCATGCTTAAGCGCGCCGCCCAATCAGGCGTTAAAAAGTTAATCCTTGCCGATCCGGGACGCAGCCCCTTTTTTGATTTAGCTACTCGCTGCGGTAAACGCTGGCCGATGGAATTGAAAGAGTGGTATTCCACCGAGCCCAATCGCTTTGAAGGTTATTTGCTAATTTTGCAGCTCAATCCCTAAGCCTGCAGGAGTTCAGGTTTGATCTAAACCCGGGCGGATTTGGCGATTGCCCAGGTAACACTTCTTTGCAGTTAAAGGCTTTGCCATTGCTGCCAGCTTCCGTAATATATAATACATATAAGATATTGCGGTGGCTCGATTATAGAGCGGAGCCCGCCTTTTTGATCTGCAGATCTTGCTTGCCTGCGGATTCCCTTCCTGGAGTTCAAGAGGTTTACATGTTGCAATCCGGTTTGGTGCTTTGGCGTAATCAGGGAATGCTCGCTGGTTTTGTGTTTCTGCTGTTGGCGACATGCTTTGCTGCGGCCGCTGGTGCTAACGGGCCTGTCGCCATAAATGAATGGGAAAACCCCAAAATCATAGAGCGCCATAAACTTCCCGGTCACGCCTATTTTGTGCCCTATGCCAATGGCCAAAGTGCGCGTGTCGATGCTCCAGAGTCCTCGCCTTTTTATTTATCGCTTAACGGTCGCTGGAAATTCAACTGGGTAAAAACGCCCGGTGAGCGCCCGCTGGATTTTTTTGCCAAGGGCTTTGACGACTCTCAATGGAAGACGATTCCCGTGCCCTCCAACTGGGAGCTGCAGGGCTACGGCCTACCGATTTACACCAATATTACCTATCCCTTTCCCGCCAATCCGCCGTTTGTCGACAACAGCTACAACCCGGTGGGCACCTATAAGCGCGAATTTAAACTGCCCAAAAGCTGGAAGGGCGAACCGGTGGTTTTACATTTTGGCTCTATCTCCGGTTATGCGCGGGTTTATGTCAACGGCCGCGAAGCGGGCATGAGCAAAGTGGCCAAGTCGCCGGCAGAGTTTGATGTGAGCGCGCTGGTCAAGCCGGGCAACAACAGCCTGGCGGTGCAGGTATTCCGTTGGCACGACGGCAGCTATCTGGAAGATCAGGACTTCTGGCGCCTGAGTGGCATAGAGCAGGATGTCTATCTCTATAGTCTGCCTAAACTTGCAGTCTGGGATTATTTTATTAAAGCTGGCCTGGATGACAGCTACCAGAAGGGCACCCTGGATGTGACGGTAGAGTTAAAACGTTTTACCAAAACACAGGGTGAGGGCGAATTGCACTTTGAATTGCTCGATCCGGTCACTGGTCAATCACTTTATAGTGAAACTAAAACCATCAGCACTGGCGATAAACTGATAAATTTCAGCCAAAACCTGCCGCACATTCAGCCCTGGTCAGCGGAAAAACCGGCACTTTATGATGCGCTTATCACGCTCATGGATAGCAAACACAAAACCACCATGGTCATCGGACAAAAAGTGGGTTTCCGCCGCGTGGAAATAAAAAATGCCCAGTTGCTGGTTAACGGCAAGGCCATAAGCGTAAAAGGCGTCAACCTGCATATTCACGATATGCACCAGGGCCATGTGCCTTCGCTGGCCAATATGCTTGAAGATATAAAATTGATGAAGCAGAACAACATCAATGCGGTGCGCACCAGTCACTACCCCCAGGACCCGCGCTGGTATCAGCTGGCGGATCAATACGGGCTTTATTTGGTGGACGAAGCCAATATCGAAACCCACGGCATGGGCGCAGAGCTCCAGGCACCTTTTGATCACAGTCGCCACCCGGCCTATTTGCCCGAGTGGGAAGCGGCGCATCTGGATCGCGTCAGCCGCGCGATTGAACGCGATAAAAATCACCCCTCGGTAATTATCTGGTCGCTCGGCAATGAAGCCGGCAATGGCCCCAATTTTCACAAAGCCTATGCCCTGGCCAAGGCGCGCGACAACACCCGCCCGGTGCAGTTCGAGCAGGCGGGTGAAGCGGCCAACACCGACATAGTCGCACCTATGTACCCAAGCATAGCGGCGATGAAAAGCTATGCCCAGGCTAAAGATAAAACCCGCCCCTACATTATGTGCGAATACGCCCATGCCATGGGCAACAGCACCGGCAATTTCCAGGAGTACTGGGACATAATTAACAGCGACGCGAAACTCCAGGGCGGTTTTATTTGGGACTGGGTCGATCAGGGGCTGCTGGCTAAAGATGAAAACGGCCAGGAATACTTTGCCTATGGTGGTGACCTGGGGGGTTTGAATTTCCAAAACGATGAAAATTTTAATGCGAATGGCCTGGTGGGGTCAGATCGCCAGCCTCACCCCGCGTTGGCAGAAGTTAAAAAGGTCTATCAAAATATTCGCTTTCACCTTGAGGACAAAAATGTCTTCAGCCTCAAATTAATCAATGATTTTGCGTTTACCAATCTGGATCAATTTGGTTTCAGCTGGGTGCTGATGCGCGATGGCAAACCGGTTAAAAACGGCAACTTTTCCCTGGCATTGATGCCAGGCGGCGAAACAACAACCAATTTGGTCATAACGCCAAATGATTTGCTTACCCCTGGTGAATATTATTTAAACGTGAAAGCACTGACACGCGAGGCCAATGGTCTGCTGCCAGCTCAATTCGAAATTGCGCGCGAGCAATTTAGCCTGGGTAAAACCCCTGCAAAGGACGCTGCAGTCAAACCAACTGCGCAATCACCACTAAGGGTTAGCGAACAAAATAATCGCCTGATCTTTAATGCTCCCGGCCTTGCCGGTGTATTTAATAAAAATAGCGGTAACTTTGAGTGGCTTGCACTGGCCGGTTTTAACCTGGACAGGTTCCCCGAACCCTATTTTTGGCGCGCGCCCACCGACAATGATTTTGGCAATGCGATGCCCAGCAGGCTGGGTATCTGGCGCAGCGCTCATGCGAATCGTCAACTGCAAAGCACCAGCGCGCAATTGCAGGCGGACGGCAGTTTGAAAATTCGCGTGGCGTTTTTGTATACGGATGTGAATATGCATTACCAGCTCGAATACCTGATCAAGCCGGATGCGAGCATCCATGTTGCTGTTGCTGCGCAACTGGATAAACACACACCGGAGTTGCCGCGCTTTGGTTTGCGCCTGTTTTTACCCAAGGCGCTAAACAATCTCGAATACTACGGGCGCGGCCCGCAAGAAAATTATGCCGATCGCAACAGCGCCAGTTTTGTGGGCAATTACACGCTTGAGGTGGATGAGCAGCTGATC
>CBINKF010000392.1:0-3716 GCA_966251115.1 uncultured Cellvibrio sp. | reverse complement strand
AGTTGGGTGCGGGGGCGGGGATCTCCCCGGCGCACCAACAGCTTTTGCAGCAGCATCAATTGCGCCAGTTGGAGACCCGCCTTGTCAGCTCCCAACATTCAACCCAAGCCTACGGTGTTTTACTCTGTGAGTTTGACGCTCAGCGCCCCTGTTCCGAAGAGACCAGGGCAAACCTCAGCCTCTGGGTGCATTTTGCCGGGCAGATCCTCGGGTTAAAACGCGAAGCCCAGTGGAGTTGGTATCAGGCCCTTGGCAGAGGGCTCAACCGCCGCCTGCAGCGTTGGTTTGGCCCCCAGCATTACCTGGCCAAGGTCCTGGCCTTAGCGTTGATGGTGTTTTGCGGGGCACTTTTTGTGCCGGCGGAATACCAGGTTAAAGCCGACGTGCAATTGCAAAGTGCCTACAAATACCTGTTGGTAGCCCCTCAGGACGGCTATCTGGCCGAGATCAACAATCGCCCGGGCGACCGGGTAAAGACGGGGCAGGTGCTGGCTAAGCTCAAGGCTGAGGATTTGCAATTGGAAAGACGCAAACTGCTCAGCCAAGTGGATCAGTATCGCCAGTCTTACGATATGGCTCTGGCCAAAGGCGAGCGTGTCGATGCGGCCCTGGCGGATGCGCAAATGGAGCAGGCCAGGGCCCAGTTACAGCTGATTGAACAGCAATTGCAGCGGGTGCAACTGCGTGCACCGGTAGACGGCATAGTGGTTTCTGAGGATATTTCCCAAACCCTGGGGGCACCGGTAAAGCAGGGCGACTTGCTGTTTGAAATTGCGGCAGAGCAGGGCTACAAACTGCTGCTTTATGTCGACGAGCGGGACCTGGCCGCCGTGGTTCCGGGTCAAACCGCCCAGGTCAAACTGACCAGCCTGCCGGGGACGGGATTTGCGGTGCAATTGGGCGAGGTTTCACCGCTGAGTCAACTGCGCGAGGGGCGCAATTACTTTCGGGTAGAGGCCACCCTGGCCCAATCCGACAGCAGCTTTCGCCCGGGGATGACGGGCTCGGCGCGAATTGCTACGGGCAATCGCGCCCTGGGCTGGATCTGGTTTCACGACTATTGGGATTGGTTGAGGCTGCATCTATGGTAGCCCCTCAAACCCAACCGCCGCTTCAGCAACACACAGCTGCCCCCATACCGATGGCTTCACCACAGCAGGCAATGCTGTGGCAGCGTCTGGCTAATTTGCGGCCTTCGCTGCCGCGTCATGTGCGCATTCAGCGGCGCGAGTATCAGGGTGAGCTCTGGTATCTGCTGGAGGACACCAGCAACGGCCGCTATCACCGTTTAAGCCCCAGCGCCTGGGGGCTTCTCGCCGCGATGGACGGCCAGCGCACACTCGAGCAGGTGCTCATCGCTGGCGCGCAAATGGATACAACTGCGACGGATGAAGATCGGCCGCAGCCCGAGGACCTTATTCACTTACTGCAATATCTGCACGTGGCGGACTTGCTGGTGTGCGATATGCCCCCCAGCGCCGCAGAGCTGTTCAATCGCCAGCAGCAAAAACGCCGCCAACCCTGGCTGCGGCTGCTGATGAACCCACTTACCTGGAATATTCCGCTGGGCAATCCGGATGCCTGGCTGGGGCGCTGGGTGCCTTATTGCCGGTGGCTGACCAGCCCGGCTTTGGGGGTTGCCTGGCTGCTTTTGGTGGGGTACGCCCTGACCCAGGCTGTGCTGCATTGGGATCAGCTGAGCCAGGGGCATATAGATAGGGTGATGACGCCGTTTAATTTGGCACTGTTGTGGCTGACTTATCCTCTGCTCAAGCTGGTGCACGAGCTGGGTCATGCGTTTTTTACCAAAATCTGGGGCGGGCAAGTCACGCGAATTGGCCTGGTGGTCATTTTGGGAATGCCTTTGCCCTATGTTGATGCCAGCGCCGCTACTGGTTTTGCCTCCAAGCGGCGACGCCTGATGGTTACCGCTGCCGGTATGGCAATAGAAATACTTGTCGCAGCAGTGTCGCTGTTGTTGTGGCTGCAGGTACAACCTGGGGTGGTGCGCGATTGCCTGTACAACCTTATGTTGATTGGCGGATTGTCCACCCTGGTGTTTAACGGCAACCCCCTGGCGCGCTTTGATGGCTACCATTTGCTGACCGATCTGCTCGATTTCCCCAATTTGGCAACGCGCGCTAACCAGCAGTTGAGCTATTGGTTGCGCCACCTGGGGTTTGGTATCAAGGGCTTGCAGCCACCCGCCGCCAATGGTCGTCAGGCATTTTGGCTGGGCGCCTATGGCATTGGCGCCTTTATTTATCGCTTAAGCGTAATGCTGACGTTGCTGCTGCTCACCTTGCACTACTTTCCCCAGGTGGGTCTGCTTCTGGTTTTTTGGGTGTTGTTTTTTCAATTGCTTATGCCCCTGGCCAAGGCCATTTACGCTTTGGGCCACAACCCCGAATTGCTGGCGCATCGCAAGCGCACCCTGACATTTTGTAGCGGTGCTACAGCGCTGGTTGCGCTGGTGTTGCTGCTGCCCTTACCGCAATCAACCCGTACCCAGGGGGTGCTCTGGATGGGGCCTGAGGCAAGTATTAAGGCTGAGGTGGACGGCCTGGTGGAAAAGGTATTGGTCAGCGATGGTGCCAAGGTTGAGCAGGGCCAATTGCTGATGCAGCTGGCGAATCCGCAGCTGCAGGCCGATCTACAGCAAAAGCGGGCGGAACTGCGCGAGGCGCGCACGCGTTTTGAGCGCGCCTGGGGCCAGGATCAAGCCCAGGCTCAGCTATTTCAGCAAGAGCTTAAGCGCATAGCTGATGAATTGACGGATATACAAAACCGCGCGGCCAAATTGCGCGTACTCAGCCCCGCAGCAGGTGTGTTTCGTCAGCTGCAAATGGCGGAGTTAAAAGGCAGCTTTTTTCATCAGGGCGATCAAATTGGCGTTTTGGTTCAACCCCGGCCAGTCTCAATTAAAACGGCATTAACTGAGGATCAGCTGGGCCTGTTGCGCAGCTCCTTACACGCTGTTGAGGTGCGCTTGGCTGATCAGCCTGGCAGCAGTCACCGCGCCGTTCTGGATTCCAGCGAGCCGGTATCCAGTTTTACTTTACCCAACGAGCTTTTGGGGGCTAAGGGTGGCGGCAATATTGCGGTCGATCCGACCCAGGTTAAAGCGGTTAAAACCCTCGAGCCGGTGTTTTTACTCGACCTCAGCCTGCCGGATGTAAAACTCCAAGGGCATTTTGGCGAGCGGGCTTTTATTCGTTTTGAACATACACCCGAGAGCCTATTCGAGCGGATTTCCCGTCGGTTGCAACAGATTTTTATTCGCAATGTGGGGTGACTGTGGGTATTTACTTTGCGTGAATTTACTTTGCTATAGTTATTGGAACAAAAGCGCAGGTTGCCAAACAGGTTTGATTACCAAGAGTGATAACAAACACCAAAAATGACTAAACAGGTTATGACATTTACCCAAAAATTTTGCACTGGGCTATTGTTACTCACTAGCGCATTTGGCAGCGTCTGCGCGCAAACTTCCGCCGGCGCGAGCAGCAATCAACTCAATTGCCGAATAGAACCTTCGATAGAGGTGGACCTCAGCAGCCCGGTCGAAGGGGTAGTGAGCCAAGTCTTGGTCGATAAAAACTCCAGTGTCAGCAAAGGTGAAGTGCTGGCAAAATTGGATGCACAGTTGGAGCAGGCCACGGCCGAATTGCGTCGCGTGCAGGCCGAGCTGACCAGCGACCTGGAGGCAAAACAAC
>CBINKF010000391.1:0-3716 GCA_966251115.1 uncultured Cellvibrio sp. | reverse complement strand
CCTTCGCGGACGTAGCCTTCGAGCACGCCGTCGAAGGTCTGCATGCCGCCGAGTTCGCCCTGCTCCATCGCGTCCACGAGCGACTTGCCCTCGCGCTCGCCGTACTCCATGTACTCGCGTGTGCGCGCGGTGGATTTGAGGATTTCGATAGCGGCGATGCGCCCCTGGCCGTGAAAATTTACCTGCGGGAATTCCTCGGCAATAGGATCGCTATAGGCCTCTTGTGGCGAAATAATTTTCCAGCCGTTTTTGCGCAGGTGTTTAATCAGGTCGCCAATAAATAAGGCGGAGCTGTCGTATTCGTGCAGTAGCAGCACATGCTTGGGTGAGCGGCCCAGGGCTTTTTGTGCGAGGGCATCGTAAAACTCCACTGCCTCGTAGGTATTTTTTACATAAAAGTCGCGCGCTTTCTTATAGTCGATTTTCTTTTTGTCGGTATAGGCCTGGTCAATCAGGCTGCTGATGTACCAATCGTAGTTGTCCACGGTGACATAGCCATTTTTATAGCCCAGTTCCGCCAGCAGGCTTTGCAGCTGGTTTATGTCATTCATGTCCTTGCCGTAATTCAAATAGGGGAAGCGGTGGTATTTAACAAAGTGGGGATACTTGCGCAGGATCAGGTGCGCCTTGTACATATCCTCCATATAACCCTGGACCCCCAGCGCGCTCGCAGAGTTATGGCTATAGCTGTGGTTGGCCAGGTGATAACCCGCTTGGCGAATAGCGTCTAACCTGGCTTCGCTGTTCGGATTAATCATATCGGCTTTTACAAAAAAGAAGGTATCTGGCACCTTGGCCGCCTTTAGCTGGGCCAGTATGCGTTGCGTTCGCTCTGCACCGGTCATCATTACAGAGTCGGCTGTGGGCGAGTCATCGAAGGTGAGTGCAATCTCTTTGGCGCTGAGTGCTGTGGTGGTAAGCGTTAATCCCAGGAGTATAAATAAAGGTAAGACGTGCTTCATGGTTAATCCTTGGTCTACAGGGGGCTCGCCGATTAATAATTGATTGAATATTAATCGGGATATTGGGCAAACACTAGAGCGCAGCAAACTGTGCGCTGTGCACAGGTCCATAGGCCTGGCTAAAATTCACGCAATTAGCTTGGTGCTTAATTTTACTTATAAAATGCTGAAGCTGGTTAATTCGCTGGTGAAGAATGTGGCTGAGTATTTTTACTCACAAGCTCGGGTAGTTTTACTCAGTGTAAAAATAAGTAAATAAAAGCGTGCGAATAATTTTTATCGAAAACTGAAATTTTCTTTTTCACGAAGCTAATTAAAAGCAATCAATGTGATTAATAATTAAGCGCCGCCAATTTGTCCTTTATCTTGCCTGGCCTTTGGCTTTTTTCTTTCTGCCAATAAAGCGTCACAATTTATTCCTCTTATAACGCGCTTTTCAAGATTACAAAAATCCAAACTGTAAAGTTCTATCAAATGGCATAAAAAATAATGCAATAAAAAAAATGTCTGATAGCCTTACGCGCAATTTGTGATCAACCTCTCAAATATATTATTGCTAATTTCTTAAACCCCTATTTGAGGTGCGCGTGAAAAATCTATCGCTGAAATGGAAAATTTTGTTAAGCGTCACTCTTACCTGTATTGCTGCGGTGATTGTGACGGCGCTAATGTGCGTGCGTGCCGGTATTGAGCGCACTGAAGTTGCTATTAATGAAGATATGCGCACCCTGGCCCAGGTTTTGGGTGAGGCCAGTGTTGGCGCCATGACCTTTGATGACAGTGCCACAGTTACCGCGTCGCTCGGTGGCCTGCGTATGAGCCCACGGGTGTTGGCCGCCGTTGTCTATGCCAACAACAAACCCTTCGCCTGGTATCAAAAAGGCTCAGATTCAAAAGCGGTTCCCGATACCTTGGCTGGTCAGCCTCGCTCCGTTGGAATTGAGTTGATTAAGCAGGGTTTGATTATTACTGAACAAATCAAGTCCGAAGGCCAGGTGATTGGCAATATCAGTTTACAGGTGGATATGAGTGAGATTGATGAGATGGTTCAGTCCTCCCTTATCAAGTCCCTGATATTGGTTGTGGTGATTAGCCTGGCGGCTGTGTCCCTGGCTTATGTGGTGCAGCTGAGTATTGTTCGCCCGGTAAATGAAGTGGTAACTGCCTTGCGCAATATTGCCCAGGGTGAAGGCGACCTGACTCGCCGTCTGCCAGAAACCGGCAACGATGAAGTGACTGAATTGTCGCGTCGCTTTAACCAATTTGTGGCTAGCCTGCAGTCAATTATTGCCAATGTTGCCACCAGTGCGCGGGAGGTAAGCTCAAGTGCTTCGTTGCTGTCACGTTTATCGCGCGAGAATGAAAGTGAAATTCGCTCCCAGCAAACCGAAATTCATCAAGTCGTTGGCGCCGTTAAAGAGATGGCGAATGTGGTACAGGATGTAACTGTCAGCGTCTCTGATACCGCCGATAAATCCCATCAGGCCGATGGTGCCGCTGCCGAAGGTAAAAAAATGGTGGTTAACTCCATGGGGCAAATTACGGCGCTCTCTGGTGATATTAAAACGGCAGCAGAAGTGATTGATCGCCTGCGCAATCAAACCGTAAGTATTGGTTCGGTATTGGATGTAATTCGCGGTATTGCCGATCAAACCAACTTGCTTGCGCTTAATGCCGCTATTGAGGCAGCCCGCGCCGGTGAACAGGGCCGGGGCTTTGCCGTAGTCGCGGACGAAGTACGTTCACTCGCGTTTAAAACCCAGAGCTCCACCACCGAAATTCAAAAAATGATTGAGCAATTGCAAACTGGTGCTCAGCAAGCGGTAGATATGATGAGCACGGGCACGGCGCAGGCCAATAGTGCAGTAGTGCAAGCCAGCGACGCCAGTGGGGCGCTGGAGCATATCACCGAAATCGTGAGCGTTATCCGCGATCGTACCAATCAAATTGCTGCGGCCTCTGAACAGCAGAGTGCGGCCACCCGTCAAATCGAAAGCAATATTGATCGTATTTCATCAGTGGCCAGCCATACCGCCGAAAGCTCCAGTCGCATCAGTGCCAATACCGACAGCCTGGCGCAATTGGCGGCGCGTATGGCGGATTTGGTTGGTCGCTTCCGAGTTTAATATTTTGGTTTAATTATTCAATTTCATTGAAGAGGAAAATCTATGAAAGCTGTTGTGTATGCGTTAACTTTGGGCGTGATTACGTTGACTTCTAACCTGGTGGCAGCTTGTGAAAAACCTGCCAGCAAACCAGAAATTCCCGATGCGGCTACGGTAGTAACCGCGCAAATGGTTAAAGCCAATAACGACATGAAGGCTTATGTTAAATCCGTGCAGGATTACATTGGTTGCGCGGGGCTGTCGCGTGCGGATGAAAAGAAGGAAATTGACGATTTGAAAAATTTTGCCGAAGACTTTAACCAGGTGGTTCGCGCCTATAAGGCTCGCGCTGCTGGTTAATATTTAGGCATGGCTTGAACGATTGCAAAACCCCTGGCAGATGCTGGGGGTTTTGCGTTTATGGAGAGCGAAAAATAGCCATTGATCTTTAGCCTAAGTCGGCATAAGGTTTGGCCTTCCGTAAGCGGGATGCAGTTTACATAGTATAACGGCTAGAACATTTACTCAGACAAGACGATTAGCTCCTGGGAGTTAGGGAACCTCTGAAAAATTACCTGCGTTGCAATCGCGGCGTTAAAAACAGGCTCAAAATGCTCATTTATGACGTATAAACTCCGCTCTTTCGCCT
>CBINKF010000390.1:0-3724 GCA_966251115.1 uncultured Cellvibrio sp. | reverse complement strand
CCAGCGAAGCTTAATTACCAGCGAAGCTTAATTAATAGTAACCCTGAGTTTATTTGCAAATAGTTGCTAAAGTATGTGGTCAAGCTGCCGACAAGCTATGTAAGTGCTCCACAACTCCGGCGCACCCGGCAAAAGCTTTAGCAATCAGACAACTGGGGAAAGATGATGATTG
This sequence comes from uncultured Cellvibrio sp., assembly GCA_966251115.1. GTDB lineage: Bacteria > Pseudomonadota > Gammaproteobacteria > Pseudomonadales > Cellvibrionaceae > Cellvibrio. The sequence continues at coordinate 3,552 of CBINKF010000390.1, read as the reverse complement.
ATACCAACAACACCTTAGGGGCCATAGGCTCCAAAAACGCTCGCGGCAAGGTTTCCAGCCCCGCCCAGGACACCAAAGCCAGCAGCGCACCTGCCAGCTCACCGGTTAAAAATGAATCTGGCGATCAAGTCGTACTGAGTCAGGAGGCGCAAAATATGGGCCGACTGCAAACCAAGGTTGCCAGTGCACCCGATGTAAATATGGAAAAGGTGGCAGCCATTCGCCAGGCCATCGCCGAGGGGCGCTTTGAGTTCAACCCCGAGCGAATCGCCGAGAACATGCTTAAACAGGAAGATTTGCTCGGTTAACTCCGATTGCGTTCAGAGCCTCGACCTTTTCCCCAGGGGTCGAAGCTCACTTACACCAAAGGTCTAATTGTACCAAAGGTCTAATTGCTTAATTTGTCGAGGTTGCCATGTCCCTGGATATTACCCAATTGCGCGAGATGATGACTCGCGACAGCGCCGCTGTCAGCCGCCTGAAAAATCTGTTGATCCAAGAGCGCCAATTGCTCGAAAGCCGCAAACACGAAGAGCTGCAACAACTGGTGGACGAAAAAACCGCGCTTCTTGAAGGGCTTGGTCAGCACGCGCAAATGCGTCAAAGGTTACTTAAACTACTCAACCTGCCGCAAACTGCCGAGGGTTGGGATCTGTTCCTGCAGCGCAATGTGCAAACCCTGCCGCTGCGCGAGGGCTGGAAAGCAATAATTGTCGAGTTTAGTGAATGCCAAACGCTCAACGACATCAACGGCAAAATGATCGCCCGCTCGCGCCAAACACTAAATCACCTACTCAGTTTATTGCGCGGCCAGGTAGCCTCACCTTCACTCTATAACGCCTATGGCGCCGCTACTCAACAAAACACGTCTTATACAGTGGCCAAAGCCTAGGCAGGCTGTTCAAACAAGCATCAATCATTAACCAATAGTGCTGCCAAAAACCAAGGCTCTTAAAAAAGAGCCTTGGATTCACGAGCGAAAATTCCTACAATACCGCCTCTTTTTGCTCCGGTAGCTCAGTTGGATAGAGCAGCCGCCTCCTAAGCGGCAGGTCGGACGTTCAAATCGTCTCCGGGGCACCATTCCATTAATGCGACTGACTGAATGAATCTGATTTTACTTAATCAGGATGACATGATTTCATCCAGTTGCGCGCGCATCAGCGACCCTCGCCGGCTCGACCATATCAACCAGATTCATGCGGCTAAAATTGGTGATACCCTCAAAGCCGGGCTAGTCAACGGCCACTGGGGCCAGGCGAAGGTCGAGGCCATTAGCAGTTCCGAGCTGATACTGAATTGCGAATTTAATCAACCGCCGCCGCCAGCCTTGCCACTAACTTTAATTCTCGGCCTGCCGCGACCTAAAATGCTAAGGCGAATTTTGCAAACCATTGCCACACTGGGGGTTAAGCAGGTTTATTTGATTAATTCCTACCGCGTGGAAAAAAGTTATTGGCAAACACCATTTTTACAACCTCAGGCCATCGAACAACAGTTGATACTGGGACTGGAACAAGGCTGCGACACACAACTCCCTCAGGTACACCTAAAAAAGCGCTTTAAACCCTTTGTGGAAGACGAGCTACCGGAAATTATCACCAATACCCAGGCACTGGTGGCTCACCCCTATACCCAAACCCCCTGCCCGCGCCAGCTGCAAAATCCGGTGAGCCTGGCGGTTGGCCCGGAAGGTGGCTTTATCAACTATGAAGTCCAACTGCTGGAAACTTGCGGCTTTAACCCGGTCACTCTGGGCGAGCGCATCATGCGTGTGGAAACAGCCATTCCCTATTTGTTGAGCCGGCTGTTCTAAACCAAATCTGTCGGCTTTATGTGTCAGGCAATGGTGGCTAACACTGAAGTGACCGCATCGGGTTGATTAGTTCGTAAATACTTTTTAACGCCTTTCATCCGGGGCTTAACCGCCCTCCCCTCCGCGAACAACGGCCCGCAGTAAATCTGCGCAAGTTTGCAAATTCTGTGTAAGCTTGGAAACGCATTGGTCAAATTGTTCACATAACCGCTAAATAGTGCGATTATGCGCCAAATCCACTCATTAACTGATAAGTATTATTAACGAATGAATTATTTGATTAGCCTGGAAGAACTCAAGCAGCGACTCAATAAGGGAGTGATTATTTTTGATTGTCGGTTTCGCCTCAACGACGAAACCCTGGGCTTTGACGCCTACAAAGCGGGCCATATTCCCGGTGCTTACTATCTGGATTTAAACAAAGACCTCTCCAGCAAAGTGCAGCTGCACGGCGGCCGCCATCCACTACCCGACCCTATTGCCTTGACACACAAACTGCGCCAGGCCGGTGTAAATAACCAGAGTAGCATCATTGTCTACGACGACTCGCGCTTCGCCTATAGCGCACGCGCCTGGTGGGTATTTAAGTGGCTGGGATTAAACGATGTTCGCCTGTTAGATGGCGGCTTTAACGCCTGGCGCGATGCCGGTTTGGCATTGGATCGCCGCGCACCGCCATTAAAGGCGGGAACCTTTAGCCCGCAAATCAAACAAAACCTGAGCCTTAGCCGGGAGGATATTCTTGCTGGCGGCGACAAACTCACATTAATAGATTCGCGCGAAGCGCGTCGCTTTCAAGGGTTGGAAGAGCCTATAGACCCTATTGCCGGCCATATTCCCGGTGCACAAAATTTTTTCTGGCAGGACAACAGCGACGAGCGAGGTTACTTTAAGCAGGCGGAAGAATTGCGCAGCCGGTGGCAACCCCTTAAAACCGATCAGCCCCTGGGGGTTTATTGCGGCTCGGGAGTTACCGCCTGCGTTAACATACTCGCCCTGGAAATGATCGGTGTGAACACAAAACTCTACCCAGGCTCCTGGAGTGATTGGTGCTCCTATCCAACCGAATCCCCTATTGAATTATCTGTTTAACAAATAATTTGTCTGGATGTTTTCTTCGTAAAAACCCTGGAAGCAACAGTCAATCAATTTGCAATCAGTTTGAATATTCGTATTCGATACGCACATCCAGTGGCGCGCCCCGGTCATCATCTATATTGGAGCGCCCCTGGAAGCGCATCAGGTATTTACCATTGGGTTCGTAGGCCAGATAAATAGGTGCGGCAATCAAACCGGTCAAAAATCCTGCAGGTTTGATGCGGAAATAAATCCAGTTGACGCCATAGTTTTTATCATAGAGTGGCGAGTCGCCGGCACCGATGCGCTCAACCCGCAGAGCGACAACATCCATGCGCGCGGGAAAGGCAAAATCAAAACTTAAACTTTTGTTAGCCACCAACTTATCCCAGTTAAGCTGGATAAATGCATCAAAGCCCGCATCCACCACCAAATTGGCGTTGTTATAAATAATTTTTTCGCGGCGCGAATCGCCAATAGCGTGGACCAGTTTTAACTTGGGCCCTTCAAATTGCGCCGAGATGTGCTCGCTATCGCGCTGGTCGAAATAATCAAATTCAGGCTGGAAATATGCGCCCTGGTAGCTCAGGGTTTTGGTGGCGAATGTATCGCCATTGGGAGTCACATAATCCACACGCAGCTGGCGATTTTCATCCATG
>CBINKF010000389.1:0-3728 GCA_966251115.1 uncultured Cellvibrio sp. | reverse complement strand
GCCAGGGCGATTGTGAGTATGGCGGGCAGGCCTTCCGGTATCGCCGCTACCGCTATACCTATGGCGCCCTGGAACATGTCAGCCAGAGGCAGGCCGCGCCAGAAAATCCCCGCTGCAAGCGTAATTGCGGTGCAGATGAAAATCAGCAGGGTGAGTTGTTTGGCCAGTTGCGCCAACTGCTGTTGCAGCGGCGTTTGCAACTGGGTGACACTATCCACCAACTTACTGATTTGCCCCAGTTGGGTGTAGCTGCCGGTGGCCACCACCAAACCCAGGCCATTGCCGCGGCTGACCATGGTGCCCATAAACGCCATATTGGTCTGTTCGGCCAGGGGGGTATCTGCGGCTAAGGTATCGGGCAATTTGGCGCTCGGGGTGGATTCGCCGGTTAGCAATGCCTCGTCGCAGTAAAGGCCTTTGCACTCCAGCAGGCGCAAATCGGCGGGCACTTTGGCTCCCGGCCCCAGGGTCACCAGGTCACCGGGTACCAGTTGCCGGCTGTCCAGGCTAAGGCTTTGTCCGGCGCGAATTACCAGGCATTGGCTCGAACTTAGCTGGCGAATGCTGCGCAGTGCCGCCTCGGCGCGACCCTCCTGAAAATGGCCAATGCTGGCGTTGATAAGCACCACAGCCAGTATTACCCCGGCATCCACCCAATGTTGTAACCCACTGCTGATAAGGGCGCTGACAAGCAGTACATAAATAAACGGGTCCTGCAGCTGGCGCAGCCAGCGGCGCCAGACGGGTAGGGGCGTGGCTTCCGGCAATTGGTTAAGGCCCCAGTGCTGGCGGCGGCTGATAACGTCAACTTCAGTCAGGCCACTGCTGCTGGAGCCAAACTGCACCAGGGCCACCTCTGGTTTAAGGCTATGGGGGGGGCTGGAAGGTGTTGACGCTAAATCCTTTGGAGTCATGGTGTGTTCTCCAGTTGTCAGCCGCTAATACAGCAAACCTTATCCAGTTCGCCCTGCTCAAAATGGGTGAGATTGGCCAGCGTGACTCGGCTGATGGCGGCGAGAGCCTCGCGCGTAAAAAATGCCTGGTGGCCGGTAATTACTACATTGGGAAAGGTAAGCAGGCGCGCGAAAATGTCATCCTGCAACAATTGGTCGGAATAGTTTTCAAAAAACAGATTGCCTTCCTCTTCGTAAACATCCAGCCCAAGGTAACCGATTTTTTTATTTTTCAGCCCTTTGATTACCGCTGGCGTATCTATCAGGCCCCCGCGGCTGGTGTTGATTAACATAACGCCGGGTTTCATTTGTTGTACCGCAACATCATCGACCAAATGATGTGTGCCCGGGTTGAGCGGGCAGTGCAGGGAGATGATGTCGGCCTGCGGCCAGATTTCCTCCAGAGGTAAGTAACGCACGCCCTTGCTAATCAGCTCCGGGTTGGGTTGCAGGTCGGTGGCAATTACCTGGCAGCCTATACCCAGCATGATCCGGGCGAACACCTGGCCAATTATACCCGTGCCTATTACCGCCACGGTTTTATTCACCAGATCAAAACCCAGCAAGCCGTTAAGCGAGTAATCATTTTCCATAATGCGGTAATGGGCGCGATGCAGGTGGCGGTTGAGCATTAAAATCAAACCCAGTGCGTGTTCGGCCACGGCGTGGGGCGAATACTCAGGCACTCGCGCCACCCTTAAGCCCAGCTTTTGCGCGGCGGCCAAATCCACTTGGTTGTAACCGGCGCAGCGCAGGGCGATCAACTTAACGCCCAGCTTGGCCAGTTGGTTTAAACAGGCTTCATCGAGTGTGTCATTCACAAACGCGCAGACGGCACTGCAGCCTTGCGCCAGCAGGCTGGTTTGGGCGTTAAGTTGGGTTTCGATAAATTCCAGTTGATGCCGTAGCGGGTGGGGCAGCGCCTGATTGGCGCGGTTCAGGTATTCGCGGTCATAGGGTTTGGTGTTAAAGACAGCAACTTTCATAGTATCCCCTTTGGCACGGCAATAAATTTAACCGCGTTAAGTGTAAGCCAAGTGCAGGTAATTGTTTTGCGGTAGCGCAAGTTTGCCAGCTTTAGGTTATTGGCGGGCGGCGGTGTAAAATGGCCGCTGATTTGATTAAGGAGCCAGTGCATGGCCAGACTGCTGTTCAAACTCGCCAACGTCCCCGATGATGAGGCCGAGGATATTCGCGCATTATTAAGCGAACATGAAATTGCCTTTTACGAAACCGACGCCGGTTTTTGGCGCGTTGGCCTGGATGCAATCTGGCTGGCCGACAACTACCAGGAGGCGCAGGCGCGGCAGTTAATTGCCGACTATCAACAGCGGCGCTCTGCCGCCCATCGACAAAACCTGGCGCAGCTGGCGACCGAGGGCACAATGCCAGGTTTTGCACAGATGCTGGCTCAGCATCCGCTGCGCGTATTGGGTGCCACCTTGGCGATTGTATTTGTACTGGTGCTGTCGCTGTTACCGTTTGGGATGTTGTTAAATATTCATTGGTAGCGCCCCTGGTTAAGATTCCTCCTGTAAATTAACTTTAATTCGGTCAGTTAATTAATGGCGCTTTCAACCTGATCTGTGAGGGAAAAGTAATGAAATTTGCAAAATACTGGGCTTGGTGCTGGCAGGAGGTTGATCCAGGTTTCTTTGGGTTTGCTCGTCTGCGTATTTGGGGGGCATCGAATGAGAGTCAGGAAGCTGCACAGCTGGCGGCCAACCAGCGGCGCGATAAGCAGGCGGGCTTTTTTATCGCTGAACCTCACGATGCCAGTCAGTATGAGTACTGGGCGGGCTATGTACGCGAGCAGGTCCTGCAACAAATAGAACATAACGGCGAGTTGGTGGCGGTTGTTACACGCAATCATTACGGTGCCGAGGTTTTAAACTGCGAGCGCATTCTGATTGGCGATATTGATATTAAACCTGCCAGCTCCTTTGATAAGTTATTGCGCTGGTTGGGGCGCCCCATCCGCAACAAAGCCTATTATTTACAGGCCATAAAAGACTTTCAGCAAAAGTACAACCACATTGCGCTGCTTGTTTATGAAACCTATGGTGGCCTGCGTTTTATCGTGACCAGCGAATTTATTGAGCCGGAGAGTGATCAGGCAAAGTTGTTGTTCAATGCGCTTAATGTTGATCCACTTTATAAGATTCTCTGCCAGCGCCAAAAATGTTTTCGCGCGCGTTTAACGCCCAAGCCCTGGCGTTTGGGTGTTGCGCGCCCCGAGTTGCGGTTCCCTTATGAAAGCGAGCGGCAAGAGCAAGCCTTTAACGAGTGGTTGGAGAACTACCAGCGAGCCTGTAAAGGTTATGGTGTGTTAAAGCTCGTGGCTCGACTTGGAAATACCTCGGTACCGGCAGCAATTGACAGGGTATTGGCAGTCCACGATAGGGCTATTGCATTAGCTGGCGAGGAGCTCGCCTGAAGCGGCTAAACAGTTTCACCGGTTAGCAAATGCAATGCAGCAAAAAAAATCCACGCCCTCAGCGTGGATTTTTTTTTGGCCTATGGCAGTGCCATCGTTATTGCAGGAAAGGCGCAAGTACCTGCATTTGCGGTTTGTCGGCACCCGTTGCGTAAGGCTCTATGGTGTACATGTAATCTGCCCACCAAGGGCCTGCCGCCCACCAGGTCCAACCAATCCATACATCGCTGTTGGTCTGCATAAACTGCAACATATTGGTTACCGCCTGGTTGCAGGTGGCGTTATCGCCGCCGGCAAATTCGCCCAGCAGGGCGCGCTTGTGGTTGGTGTAAAGCCAG
>CBINKF010000388.1:0-3745 GCA_966251115.1 uncultured Cellvibrio sp. | reverse complement strand
AGCGGAACGTCGATGGCTGCCCCGCATGTGACGGGCGCGGTCGCACTGCTCGCCGCATATAATCCAGGCCTGTCGCCTGCGTCCATAAAGGCGACTCTATTGAACACGGTCGACGTCCTGCCCAACTGGAGCTCGCTGGTCTAGTCGGCCGGCCGGCTAAACGTTGCCGCTGCTCTCCCGAATCCAACGGTCTGCACGTTCAATGTCGCGAAGCCGGTGTTGAACGTTCGCCGGAAGGGAGGAAGCTTTTCGGTGAATGTGTCTTACGAGAGTTACACCTCGGATGGCGACAACCCAGGGCTGCTGGATTTCAGCCTATTGGGGTTGGGTATGGGAGCACAATTCTAATGAACAGCGCAGGCGCAACGCTCAGTTTTCACCAGCACAGCCTCAAAGCCATGGGCAGTCGCTGCGAATTCAAGCTTTATGCGCCTGCGGCTGAAGGTGCGGCGCTGCTGGAACTGGCGAGTCAAAGGCTCAACCAGCTTGAGCAGAAATACACACGCTATCAATCCTCGAGCGTGACCGCGCAAATCAATGCCGCTGCCGGATGCGGCGAGGCACTACGCGTCGACGAGGAGACCCAGCGGCTGCTCGACTACGCCCATGTACTCTACCTGCAGAGCGATGGTCGTTTCGATATCACCTCCGGCATTCTGCGCCAGGCCGGGGATTTTCGCTCTGGCAAGCTGCCGGAACAGGCGCAATTGGATCAACTCTTACCCCTCATTGGCTGGCCCCAGGTGAGCTGGGAGCCGCCTTTTTTTTATTTACCCAAAGCCGGAATGCAAATCGACCTCGGCGGTTTCGTTAAAGAGTATGCGGCGGATCAAATCGCCCAATTAGTGCTAAGCCAGGGGGTGCAACACGGCCTGGTCAACCTGGGTGGCGACATCCGCGTGCTCGGCCCTCATCCCGATGGCTCCCCCTGGATTGTGGGCATACAGCACCCGCGCCAAGCGGGCCGCGCTATAGCGCAGATTCCATTGCAGCGCGGCGCTATTGCCACCAGCGGTGATTACGAGCGCTTTATGCTGGTCAAGGGCAAACGCTACAGCCATCTGCTGGACCCGCACACCGGCTGGCCTATTGAATCCCGTTTTGCGTCGGTAAGTGTGCTAGCGCCCCAATGTGTATTGGCCGGCTCCTTTTCAACCATTGCACTGTTGAAGGGTGACCTTGCGAATGCTGACAAAAAAAGCGCGGCAACCGAGCAGCGCCAAGATGTCGAAGACTGGCTTGCCGAATCCGGCATTAGCTATTTGTGTATCGATCAACAACTGCAATTCAGCGGCAATATCCAGCGACAGGATTACCCAACACCCAATATCCAATCCCCCAAAACGCCGCATTGCTATTAGCGCGAATATGCCAGCATTCCGCCGAGTTATTCACAAACCTATTTCAATTTATCTTTGCAAAGGATTTACCATGAGTCGCCCCTTAGGTTTTTGCCCCCGAATATTAATGAACGCGCTTCGCCGCATCGCGCCATCCTGTGTGTGGCTGATTTGCGCGCTTGGCATCAGTGTCGCCCAGGCGGAAGTTCACGATGATTTTCTGCCGGTTGAAAAAGCCTTCCAGTTGACGCCGCGCATCGACAATCAAACCCTGATTTTGCAGTGGCAGATAGCGCCTGGTTATTACCTGTATCAGGAGCGCTTCAAGCTTGAGCGCGGCGATGAAATACTCACTCCGACGTTTGCGCCTGCGCATTTGAAACACGATCCGTATTTGGATAAAGATGCTTACATTTATGAAGAAAACGCGCGGCTGACGTTACCGCTATCTTCCAAAACGGCTGCAACAGAAGCAGCGCCATTTGGTTTGCGTGTTGTCGCGCAAGGCTGCGCCTTTGCCGGTCTCTGCTATCCACCGCAAAGCCGTTATTTCCGCGTAGATCCTGCCAGCCAAACCATAGCGCCAGTGACCGCCGACGAAGCCGCGGCGCTCAACCCAGACCACGCAGAAACACTCGCCGGCGCTAGCGAAGCCTTAACCACTGAACCACCCAAGGCCTGGCTGCTGCAAGCACTCTTATTTGCCGTACTGGGCGGTATTATTCTCAATCTCATGCCCTGCGTTTTTCCGGTGTTATCCATCAAAGTCATCAGCCTGGCCCAAGCTGATCGCGAACACCTCGCCCAGCACGGTTGGGTTTACACACTCGGCATAGTGCTCTGCTTCCTCGGTTTTGCGGCTGTGCTGTTAATTGCCCGCGCGGGCGGTGAGGCCATAGGCTGGGGTTTCCAATTGCAATCACCTTATTTGGTTACTGCCCTCGCCTATTTATTTTTTGTGATGGGGCTGAGCCTGTCGGGCATGCTGAATATTGGCACCCGCTGGATGGGTGCCGGCCAAACACTGACCCAGCGCTCGGGGCTGTCGGGCTCTTTTTTTACCGGCGTGCTGGCCGCTGTAGTCGCCAGCCCTTGCACAGCGCCGTTTATGGGTGTTGCCCTGGGTTTCGCCTTAACCCAGCCCGGCTTTGTCAGCCTCGCGGTATTCGCCGCCCTGGGGTTTGGTATGGCGCTGCCGATGTTGCTGCTCTGCTACATGCCCAAGCTGGTGGATAAATTGCCGCGCCCCGGCACCTGGATGGAGACACTCAAAGAATTGCTCGCCTTCCCGCTCTACCTAACCAGCCTCTGGCTGCTGTGGGTACTGGGCAAGCAAGCCGGTTTAAATACCCTGCTTGCCGCCGCGGTCGGTGGATTACTGATTGTATTTGGCGTCTGGCTGTTCAATCGCCCCAGCACCGGCCTGGCGGAAGGCCTAAGGCGCGTCACTATGATTGGCGCCTGGGCGCTGGCGCTGCTGCTGCCGCTGCAATTACTTGCAACTAAAACAGACGAGTCCCTCTGGCACAGCTATAGCCCGAAGGCACTGGCTGAAGCGCGCGAGCAAGGTAAACCTGTGCTCATCAACTTGACCGCAGACTGGTGCATTACCTGTCTCGCCAACGAGCGGGTGGCACTGGGCACGGAAGAGGTCGAGAACTTGCTGAAGATGAAGAACATCACCACGCTGAAAGGCGACTGGACCAACCGCGACCCGGAAATTACCAGGTTGCTCAGTGAATATGGCCGCAGCGGGGTGCCACTCTACTTATGGATTCCAGCGGGCCACAAAGGTAAAGCGATAGTGTTGCCGCAGCTGCTCAGCAAATCACTGTTGGTGGAAACCTTGAGCGGCGACATAGAAAGCGGTGAAGTAGAAACCTTGAGCGGTGAAGATGTGGCGCCGCCAGGTTTAACGGCAATCCCCAAGGGTTAATTTGATCCAGTATTCCAGCCAAGCAAAGCGCTGCTTAATCGACAATCAGCCAGCGCTCTGCGTCGGCGGGCGCCAGCGGGTGCGATATTAAATAACCCTGCATATAATCCACCCCCATGGCCAACAGCAGTGACTGCTGCTGATAGGTTTCTATGCCTTCAACCACAATGTGGAATCCCAGACTGCGCGCCATACTCACAATAGCGAGGAGTAATTTGCGTCCGCTTTGATCCAGTTCCAACACAAAACTGCGATCAATTTTAATCACATCGATCGGCAGTCGACGCAAATAACTCAGCGATGAATAGCCAGTCCCAAAGTCATCAATCGCAATACTCACCCCCATGGCGCGCACTTCACTCAGGACGCGAAAGACCAGATCCATATCCTGGGCGAAGACGCTCTCGGTAATCTCAATTTCAAGTCGCTCCGGCGCCAGCTGCGCCGCTTCCAGCGCGGTGCGAATGTC
>CBINKF010000387.1:0-3766 GCA_966251115.1 uncultured Cellvibrio sp. | reverse complement strand
TCAGTTCGCGATCCAGGCGCGCTATCCACAGGCTGGCCTGATCGTAGATTTTTTCGCGCTGGGGAAAGTCGATGACTTTACTCATGGGCGCAACCCTCCTTTGCTTAAAACCGAGGTTTTAAGGGGGACAGCATCGGCGCTATTGGGCCTGGGCTCCTGGTGCAGCGAGGCCATAAACAGGGCGCAGCGTTTTATGCCTGTCGCTATGTGCTTTTCCACAGTGTTCTCACTAATGTCGAGTGTTGCGGCTATCTCTTTTTGCGAGTAGCCATATACCTTTTTCAATACAAATGCCTTGCGACACTGCAGTGGCAGCTGGCGCACCGCTTCGCAGAAGTGGGCAAACTCCTGGTTGGCGGCCACTCGGTCGAAGGTGTCGTCGGGGCGGCTGATCAACTGCTCCAGGTCTAGATCCAACTCCTCATCCATGCTGCGCGTCAGGCGGGTTTCGGCGCGCTTTAAGTGGTCAAACGCCAGGTTGCGCGCGGTTTGAAACATAAACGAGCGCGGGTGTTGGATGGCGTCCTGGTTTTCCACCTGGCACACACGCACATAGGTTTCCTGCACTATGTCCTCGATTTCCTTGGGCGGTACGATTTTGGATACCGCTCGCGCCAGGGAGGCGCGCAGGGACACAAAGATGTTGGTTATTTTTTCGTTATTCGACATTGGTCTTCCGCCAGTGACAGAGAGGTCCTCAGAGTAAAGACGAACCAACAGCGGCTTTCCGCCACCAGACCGGTAAAAATCTGACACATAAAGAATTCACAGCAACGCTCGGTTGGCTAAAGTTTGAGCGCTGGCGGGTAAATAGTCCAGAGGAAACCTGGGGGAGATAAACGAAGGGGGAGATAAACGAAGAGGGAGATAAACGAAGAGGGGCGTACCTGGGGGTTAAAAAATCAAAAAGGAAAATTCCGGTAAAGGAAGAGCCCGATAAACGGAGCCTCGATAAACGGACCGCCCGATAAAGGCGAGTGCCAGCCCCTAGTGCTGGCCGGCCATCACCAGCACCTTGTTATCGCGGCGCTCGACCCGCGCGCCCAGGGCTTGTTCAAGAGTGAAGATAAAGCTGTCCAGGTCGCCCTGATGAAACAGCCCGGAGATCTGTTGCTGATTGAGTTTGCTATCCACCAGGATGATGCGCTCGGGAATATAGCGATTGAACTCGGCGACCGCCTCCACCAGGGGGCTGGCGTTAAAGTAAATATTGCGCGCCTGCCAGGCATTAATGCGCGCGATATTGGCGCTTACCAGCTCGGCCTTGGCATCGCCGCGATGAAAGCGCACCGCCTCGCCCACCTTGATGCGCGTAAGCACCTCCGGCTCTGGGTTGAGTGCGGTGGCGCTTTCAAACTCCACAACGCCTTCAGTCACATCCACATTAATCGCCTGGTTGAGCAGCTCGACATTGAACTGGGTGCCCACCGCGCGCACCAGGCTGCCGTTGGCGATGACCTCAAACGGGCGCTGATGATTTTTGGCCACTTCAAAATAGGCTTCGCCCTGCAGCAGGTCGATACGGCGCTTTTTGTTGCTGTAGGTCACTCGCACATGGGAGTTGGTATTGAGCAGCACCTTGGAGCCATCGATTAATTGCACCAGGCGCTGTTCGCCCACGCGCGTGCTGTAGTCCTCGGTGGGTTGATAGTTGGCGCCAAAAATAAAGGCCAGGCCCAGCATCAGCAGTGCGGCGGCGCGGCTGGGGTAGTGCCACCAGGGGCGTTCAGTCGGGCGATTGGGCGTGGCAATGCGCGCGCGCGCCTGGGCCAGTTCGGCGCCCAGTTCGCTGTCTTGCGCCAGGCTGCTGGTCATGGACCAGAGCGCGCGGCACTGCTCAAAGGCGAGCTTGTGACGCGGGTCGGCGCGAAACCAGCGCTCGAACTCCTGGCGGGTACCAGGCGCCTGGTCGGCATTGCGCAGGCGCGCAAACCAATCGGCAGCGGCTGTGCGTATGCTGGGTGGAATTGAGGCGGGGTTCTGGTTCATAACATATCTTCAATCAGGTGTTGCAGGGCTTTCATGGCGCTACTCATGTGGCGCTCTACCGTGCGTGTGCTTATGCCGAGGGCGTCGGCAATCTGCGGGTAAGTCATTTCATCAAAGCGGCTGAGTAAAAAAATTTGCCGGGTGGTGACGGGCAAATCCAGCAGCGAACGTTTTAGTCTTTCAAGGGACTGGTTCCAGTCCAGCACTTCCACCGGGCTGGGCTCGGGGCTAACAAACTCCAGCTCGTCTATGTCTTCATGGGCGTCCAGGCGGCGGCTGGTGCGGCGGCGCATGGCATCGCGCGCCAGGTTGGTGGCGATGGTAAAGATGTAGGCGCGCGGGTTTTCGCGCAGGTGTTCCAGGTTGTCCAGGCGCAGCAGGCGCACATAGGTCTCGTGCAGAATCTCCTGGGCTTCGGGTTTGCCGCCCGGCACCATGCCCACCAAATAGGACAGCAGGCTCGCCTTGTAGGCGTGGTAGAGCGACTCCACCGAGAGTTCAGTCTCGGTTGTTGGAGGTGCGCTGGAAACCAGGCTGAGTGTGGGTTTGCCGGTGGACATCAACAATGCCTGCTTAAAGCTGCCTAAAAAAGGGGGCAAGAAAAGACCTGAAACAGTAAAGCCAGACCTGAACATCGAGCCTAAAGTGTGGCGGCAAAATAGCGGATATTCCACTCTGGCGCCTTAGCCCTTGCAGGGACTAAAACGCAGGGCGAGGGCAAATCCCGACAGATTTATCCGACGAAATTGTTGCCCTGGCGCCGCTTTTGTTAAGGTGCACCTGGCTTAAGATATAAAAGCGCTATTACCGATAAAACGGCGCTAACAATTAAAAAAACAACAAAAGCAAAAATAATCACGGGATACCTGAGGGCAGTGAACAGCGGCGGGCGAGTAAGGGTATTGATCCGGCAAGGGTCATTCAGGCGGCTAGCATTGGGGCGAATCCTGATGGGGCTGTTGCTGGCGCCCTGCGCCTCGGTGTTGGCCACAGCTGATACACCTGCAATCGTTGCGGCAACCCAATCAGCCCCCTTTGATTTTACCCGCCCGGTGCATTTTCACCTGGAGCGCCAGCCTTTGCCCCAGGCGCTCACCCGCTTTGCCGAACAGGCCGGTCTGCAGATGCTCTATCGCACCCAGGCCATACCCACGCTGGAAGTTGGCCCGCTGGAGGGCGATATGCCCCCGGAGCAGGCGATTAAGCAGCTGTTGGCGGGCAGTTCGCTGGATTTTGCCTTTGGCGGCAAGGGGGCGGTGGTGATCTTGCCGCTGCCGGAGCCGCCAGTTGCGGTGGCGCCCGAACCGCTCGCCGCGCACCCACCCGAGTCGCCCACCGAGGAGCTGCAAGTCACCGGCATTCGCAACAGCCTGGCGCGCAGCCTGGAGATCAAGCAGGCCAGGGCGGAGCAGGTGGACGCTATCAACGCCGAAGACGTAGGCAAGTTCCCCGATAAAAACGTTGCCGACGCGCTGCAACGCATTCCCGGTGTCTCTGTTGATCGCATCTGGGGCGAGGGGCGCGATATCAACATTCGCGGCACCGACAAGGACATCAACCGCACCCTGATGAATGGCCAAAACGTAGCCTCGGCCTACTGGTGGGCCAACGACAACCCCAGCCGCGGGTTTAACTACACCATTCTCGCCAGCGAACTTATCTCCTCCCTGGCGGTGTACAAAAGCCCCTCGGCGGATATTGACGAGGGCAGTATTGGCGGCACGGTAATCATCTACACCCACAAGCCCTTTGAGATGAAATCCGGCCAGTATCACCT
>CBINKF010000386.1:0-3773 GCA_966251115.1 uncultured Cellvibrio sp. | reverse complement strand
TAAACTCCAGGTTCAAGCCATAGCTCTCGGAATCGGCATTGGTGGATTGATCTTCGGTACGAGCTTCAATCCAGGGTGAAGAGTTGCCTTGAGTTTTTGGATCGCCAATGCTGATAACACCATTGCTAGAAGTGGCATTCGCCAGACCGCCAACAGTTACGCCGTGACGCAAATCCTGAGACTCAAACTTTGATTTGAAGTAATCAACTTGAGCCTTGAAAGTATCATTTGGCTGGAACACAGTAGTAAACAGGAAAGCATTGCGATCGTCGTTACCATAGCCAGTTTGGAACTGGTAGGCACGGGCAAAATCGGCAGTTGCAGAGGTGTAACCAATCTGGTCATCCGCACCCGCGCGCGAACCTTCAAAGTTGTTTGGTTGTTTCAGGTGAGAGTAACCCAGGGCAACACCCAGGGTGTCATCCATGAATTTACCTTGGTAAGACAAGCTGTAACGCTCGCCAGTTTTATCACCAGTGGCATCGTCATTTTGCGACAGACGCACGCTGGCGTTAAAGTTGTGCTCTTTAGCAGCCTGCAGCGGGTTGACAGTTTTCAGTTCAACTACTGCAGCAACCCCACCTTCAATGTGAGAGGCTTTGGGTGATTTGTACACGGCGGCCTGGCTGATCAGTTCCGCAGGATATTGGTCAAATGACATCCAGCGCAAACTTTCGGTGTAGGAACTGGTGGTGGCCTGCTCGCGACCATTCAGGGTAGTTTGAATGAAGTCGCCATTCATACCGCGAATGTTCAACTGTGAAGATTGGCCAGAGTCGCGCACGGTAGTTACACCGGGAATACGACCAAGGGCATCAGCAATAGATACTTGTGGCAGCGAACCTACAGCGGTAGCGTCAACAACGTCAGCTACAACATCAGATTGTCGCTTGGTATCGATGGAATTAAGTACTGTAGCGCGATAACCAGTAACAACAACTTCTTCGACATTGCCACTTTTTTTGGCATCGTCTTTATCAGAAGACTGTGCATAAACACTGGTGGAACCAGAAACCAGCGCCATGGTAGAAGCCAGCGCCAGCATGTGATTGAACTTGAGCTTTCTCATGATTTTTTCTCTCCGGGGAGACTTGCTTTTATTGTTAACTTATTCGTTTGGGGCGCTCACGCCCTGTGACGAACTGCGTTTAACAGAAGGGTTCTGTCGTCCAAAATGATAGTAGGCCGATTGCCAGCCTCTGGAAATAGCGTGCATACGTATTCAAAACTCCGCATACGTATGCAAAACCCAAAAAACTCTTATTTTTTTAAAGCCTTACCTTGCCCGCCTTTTAGCTAAGACTAGTTCAAAATCTGCAGCCAACCAGTTCCGATTAAAACCTTTATAAATAACTGCCAGACTTTAAAGTGATATAGGAAATATTCGCAAGCCAGTTGGCGAGCCCCGAAGGCGGAGAGGGATGTCAGTTCAACCAATAGACCAGGAGAAATTAATTGCGCGCCAATAAACAGGGGCCTAGCGCTGTGCGGCAAGCATGGATGACGCTAAATTATTCAGGAGGAAAGTGAATAAAGCAGCGACCCCAAAGGTCGCTGCTCTTTTTGCCAGACAAAGAAATTTACGCGAGGATACGGCTAAATACTGCGGCGTAAGCAGGTATCTCCAGCGTTGATTGCTTGCCTTCAAAAGTGGCGAAGCCATGCCCTGACAGCGCTGCCAAATTGAGCCCACTCGGCAGTTCGATAAGCTGTGCCACCGCCTTAAAATTAAACGCGCAGAGAACTGCCTCACCCTTGTGCTTACGCACAAACACCAAATAATCTTTTGCGTCTGCTAAAAATTCGATGCGGCCAAGGCGCAGCGCATCCTGGCTTTTTCGCCAGTTCATAAATTGGCGATAGCTATTCAGAATGGAGGCGCTATCCACATCTTGCAATGCAACAGCTTTAGACTTATGCGCATCACTTACCGGCAACCAGGGCTTAACGGATGAGAAGCCCGCATGGGTTTGGGTCGCGTCCCAGGGCATAGGGGTGCGACAGCCGTCGCGGCCTTTAAAACGCGGCCAGAAGGTGATGCCGTAAGGGTCTTGCAATTCGTGCTGGGCGATTTCCGCTTCGGTTAAGCCCAACTCCTCCCCCTGATAACTGCACAGACTACCGCGCAACGAAAAGAGCATGGCGTTTAAGGTTTTTGCCAGTTGCGGCGACTGCTCGCTGCCGCCCCAGCGCGACATCACGCGCACTACGTCGTGGTTGCCAATAGACCAGCAGGGCCAGCCTTCGGCTAAATTATTTTCCAGGGTTTCCACCGTCTCGCGTATGTAGGAGCCGGACAGCTGATCCACCAACAGTTCAAAACTGTAGGCCATGTGCAAACGCGTGTTGCCTGCGGTGTATTCGGCCATGGTTTTTAGCGAGTCTTCCGAGGCGATTTCGCCCAGGGTGACAGTACCTGGGTAGCGGTCCATTAGCTGGCGTAGCGCTTCTAAAAATTGCAGATTTTCCGGGCGGTCGCAGTCGTATAAGTGACGCTGGAAAGCATAGGGATTGTCTTCGCGGAAACCGCGACCGCGACGCTCATCTTCCGGCTTGGCCGGATTGTCGCGCAGCAATTTATCGTGGAAGCAAAAAATAATGGCATCCAGGCGTAGGCCGTCAACACCGCGCTTTAACCAGAACTCAACCTCGTCCAGAATTTGCGTGCGCACTTCTGGGCAGTGGTAGTTTAAATCCGGCTGGGTTTTTAAAAAGTTGTGCAAATAGTATTGGCCGCGACGCGGCTCCCACTCCCAGCCGCAGCCACCAAAAATGGACAACCAGTTATTGGGCGGCGTGCCATCGGGTTTGGGGTCGGCCCATACGTACCAGTCGGCCTTGGGATTGTCGCGCGACTCGCGACTCTCAATAAACCAGGGGTGCTGATCAGAGGTGTGGCTAAGCACCTGGTCGATAATAATTTTGATTCCACGCGCGTGGGCCTGGGCGATCAACTCGTCAAAATCGCTCAGCGAACCAAAGATGGGATCTATATCGCGGTAGTCGGCAATGTCGTAGCCAAAATCTTTCATGGGCGATTTAAAAAAAGGCGATACCCAAATGGCATCCACCCCCAAGCTGGCGATGTAATCCAGCTTGCTGATAATTCCCGGGATGTCCCCAATGCCATCGCCGTTAGTATCCATAAGACTGCGTGGGTATACCTGATAGATAACCGCGCCGCGCCACCAGGGGGTCGTAGTCATTGTGATTATTCCTCTGAGTTTGTGGTGGGGGTACAGCAGCAATCCAAATCCTATGCTGTTGTCCTGGCTGTTACCGCGTATTTTATGTGGTGATTTTTACTAGCCAGCCCCAATTCTTATTTTTTGTTGAATTCTGAGCCCTAGAAAAACTGCTATTTACAAAATACGCGAGCGGCCATATCCCGCCAAGTGACTACATACGTATGCAAGTGCCAAAGCATAATTTTGGCTATTGCCAATCCATAGAATACGTATTCATAAACAATCGCCGGTGCTGGTCAAGCATTTTTTCTGGGCTAGGCTTTGAGCAGTGCATACGTATGCAGGCTGAATACGTATGCACGCGCTTGTCGCCTGCAGCAACTAACACCTAATGTAGTCAGATAATTTTTACGGCTATGGATTCCAGGTTTTCATAGCGATTACACATCATAAAAAACTAAACGCCGGGGTTGTTATGAATAAAACATTACTGTCTCTACTTATGGGAGGCGCCCTACTGATCGGCGGCTGTGCCAAAGATTCCTCGACAACTGCTCTGCCAACCGGTGTTGCGCCAGGTGCGCC